>JAUQQB010000481.1 GCA_030550075.1 Chloroflexota bacterium
AAGTATAAAATTTTCCCCGTGGCCCAAAGGGCCGCGGGGAGGAGAGGAAAAGGATGGAAAGGCCTGTCTAATTACGCTTGGCAATCGGCCTCCCGCGATTCGCCAATCCAAACTGAGCATCTGCCCGTTCTAAGAGGCATGCCATTCAAAGCGGGAATAGGGCTTCAGCTTTCTGGCTTTTCCACATATGCTACGATCGCCTTGTAAGCCGGGATCCCGGCCAGAGGAGAGCGGGCATCCGGCGCGGCCAGAACGTTCCCTTCTGGCCAGTGGACCTGCAGGGTGCCAGGCTTCACATCCCCCATGAACACCCGACCATGGAACGTCCCACAGGCGTTCCAGATCCGAATGGAATCTCCGGGTTGAAGCCCTAACCGCTCTGCATCCAGAGGATGCATCAGCACAGCATCCCGAGGGAGGCCGTTGATGGGATCGATATCTTCCTGAACCATACTATTGAATTGCTTTCCCCGGCGGGTTGCCACCAGGAAGGCCCCTTCCGGGAGCTCCATCCGAGGCAGCCGCACGGCCTTGAAGCGGGCCTTCCCATCTGAAGTGGGGAAGCGCCAGCCCTCGCACAGCCGGGGCCCACCATATTGGAACTGATCCCCCTTCTGCCGCAGGTGCTGAATTCCGTCATACATGGGAATCACTCGCGCGATCTCCCCTCGGATCGCCTGAGTATCCGGAAAACGAACATGTTCCGCGAGCTTCGGGCGAACCCGGGCGGCCAGTTCTCCAAACACCCACCACTCCGGGCGCGCCTCGCCGATGCGCGGCCCGGGGATCTCCGGGCTGAAGATCACCCGACGCTCTGTGGTGGTTTCGGTCACACTGCCAGGTCCTTCATATCGGGTGGTGGCCGGAAGTAGGATCACCACCTCGCCCGGCTCAAAGAACATGGGGGGTGAGAGAACGATGTCCATATGGACCCGGAGGGGGACCTGTTCCAGCGCTTCGCGGACGAAGTCCGGGCTGGGAAGCACCTCGTGGAAGTTGCCGCCCACGCTGAAGAGGAGATCCAGCTCCCCCCGGTGGGCCGCCTCGATCATCTCCGGAGCGGAGAGGCCGCGCTTGGAGGGAACCTCAAACCCGTAGAGTTCCGAGAGACGACGAGCGTTCTCCTCATTGATAGGAAGGCCACCCGGGAACACGGTGGCGTAGGCTCCCATCTCCGCACCGCCCTGAACGCCGGAGTGGCCTCGGATGGGCATCAGGCCGCATCCTTCCCGGCCAATGAAGCCTTTCGTCAAGGCAAGGTTGATGATGGCGTGAACGTTCTCCTCGCCGTAGGGATGCTGGGTAATCCCCATGCTCCACACGAAGACTGCCCGCTGGGCTTCCGCCACCATCCGGGCAAAGCCCCACATCTCCTCGCGGGGAAGTCCAGCGCCCTCCTCAAGCTCCTCCCACGGCGTGGCCTCCAGCAAGGCCCGTAGCTCCTCGAAGCCCGTCGTGTGTGCCCGGATAAAGGCCTCATCCACCCATCCCTGTTCGATCATGTGCTTGATGGTGCCATGGATGAAAGCGATGTCGCCGCCCACTCGGATCTGAAAGAAGCGATCCGTGATCCGGGTTCCGAACAGGGCGCTCTCCGTATCCGAGGGGACCCAGTAGCGTTCCATCGCCGGCTCGCGATAGGGGTTCACTAGCGCCACGCGGGTTCCGGCTTTACGGGCGTAATAGAGGTACTTCATCATCACCGGTTGATTGTTTGCCACATTGGAGCCGAAGAACACGATGAGGTCTGTCCCGATCAGGTCGGTGTAGGAACACGTGGTGGCGGCCACGCCGAGGGCCGCCTTGAGGGCCAGGGTGCTGGGGGCGTGGCAGACCCGCGCCGCGTTATCGATGGAGTTGGTTCCCATCGCCCGGACCGCCTTCTGGGCGACATAGTAAGCCTCATTGGGAAGGCCCCGGCTGGTGAGGTAGAAGCCCAGCCGCTCCGGTGTGGTGCGGCGGATGAAGCCGGCGATGAAGTCCAGGGCCTCTTCCCACGAGATGCGGCGGAAGCCGGGCTCGCCGCGGCGCCGGATCATCGGGTAAGGCAGGCGACCGAGAGCCCGGAGCTCGCGGGCGGATCGCCGGGCCAGGGATTGAACATCGGAGAGGATACGGATGTCCAGCGGAGGCATCGTGTTGAGGCGGAGCAGGCGCAGGCGGATGTTGCAGAGGTGGATCCCGGTGATGGTCCAGTCGCGCATCCCGCTGGTGCCCAGGGCGCAGCCATCGCAGACCCCATCCCTCAGGATGCGCCATGCGTAGCCCAGCTGATCGCGGTTCTCCCAGAGCGCCCGCAGGATTTCGAGGTAATTATTCGGGCGCTGCTCACCGATCCCAAAAGGCTTCCAGCTGGCCCACAGATGCGGCATCCACCGTCGGGCCGGCGGTCGGACCGCCTGTCGGATCCCTCCCATATTCGCCCCTCCTTTCCGGGTGGCATGATTATTTTAATCGGGTTCTTCCAAATTGTCTGAGGGACCACCGAAGGGAGGCAGGCCGCTGAAGGCGGCTTGCCTCCTGCGAAAATTCCACTTTCCAGCTTGTCCCCATCGCCCCAATTCCCAAGTCATAACTGGGCAAAGTGCTCCTGCTTCATCCGCATTGGATTTTTCGTTTTGGCTCCTTGGGGGTTTA
>JAUQQB010000482.1 GCA_030550075.1 Chloroflexota bacterium
CAAAAAGGATTTTTCTCCCCCCTCCCCACGGCCCCAAGGGCCGTGGGGAGGGGGGAGAAAGGGGGGTGGGGTCATTCCGTCCCACCTTTAGAGCTTTCAACTGCGTAACTCCTATTCGTAATAACGACCTGCGGGGTGATGGATGGGGTCCTCACCTCATCCCTTCTCCCGCTCGGCGGGAAAGAATCGGGGTGGGGACGGGTGGTGAAGCGGCCCGCCCCCACCCCTTTTTCCTGTCAACCCTTGGCTACGCGGAGCACGCCCAGGAGGAGCGTCATGCCATCGATGGTCGCCCGCTCGATGGCTTCCACCGAGGGAGGAGGGGTCATGGCCAAGAGCTGCTCCGAGAGCGTTTCCGCCTGAATGTAAGGGGCATGGGCGGCGATCGCCTCGGCCAGGGCAGGATCCGCCTGATAATAGGTAACGATGCGATCCGCCACATCGAAGTCGGCCCGTTTGCGCAGTTCCTGGATCCGCCGCACGACTTCCCGGGCGAGGCCCTCCTTCCGCAGCTCATCGGTGAGCTCCGTCCATACGGCCGCCACGTAGTCGTTTTCCTCCACAAAAACCCACCCGGGTTTCGGCCGGTAGCGGATCTCCACGTCCTCCGGGCCGACCTCCACGATCTCCCCATCCACCTGCACCGCCACCGTCTCCCCCCGGCGCAATGCCCGGATGATCGCGGAGGCGGGAAGCCCATGGAGGGCCTCCCGGACCAGCGGAAGCCGAGCCCCCAGACGCGGCCCCAGCCGGTCTGGCCGGAGGTGAAGCTCGGGATCCGCGACCTCCGTAAGGTCCCGGATGAACGTCAGGCTCTTGATGTTCAGCTCATCTAACAGGATGTCGGCGAGGCGGCGGACGGCTTCCTCTTCCTCTGGCCCGCGCACCCGGAAGGCGATCCGCGCCAGGGGCTGGCGGACCCGGATCCGGGCGGCGTTGCGGGCGGCCAGGCCCAGGCTGGCCAGCCGCATCACCAGGCGCATCTCCTCCCGGAGTCGCTCATCGATCCGCGCGGGATCCGGTTCCGGCCACCGGGAGAGGTGGACGCTTTCAGGGGCCTCCGGGTTCACCCGGGCCACCAGGTTCCGGTAAAGGGCCTCGGCGGTGAAGGGGATGAAGGGCGCCAGGAGGTGGCTCAGGGTCACCAGACACTCATACAGCGTATGATACACCGCCGCTTTGTCTGCGTCGTTTTCGTTCTTCCAGAACCGGCGCCGGCTGCGGCGCACATACCAGTTCGAGAGATCGTCCACGAAGGCCGCGATCCGCCGGCCGGCTGTCGTTGGATCATAGTTCTCCAGGGATTCCGTCACCTCCTGGATCAGCGTGTGCAGCTCCGCCAGGACCCATCGATCCAGCGCCGGGCGCTCCGGGACCGGAGGCGCCGGAACGGTCCGGGGATCGAAGCCGTCCAGCCGGGCGTAGGTGACGAAGAAGCGGTAGGTATTCCACAGGGTCAGCATAAAGGTGCGCACCACATCCCCGACCAGGTTAACGGAGATGCGGCGTTCCTGACCCGGTGGGGAGACCGTGTAGAAATACCAGCGAAGGGCATCCGCCCCGTGGACGTTGATGACCTCCCAGGGATCCACCACGTTGCCGCGGGACTTGGACATTTTCTGGCCCTTCTCATCCAGGACCAGGCCCAGGGAGATCACGTTCTTGAAGGCAACGGAATCGAACAGTAGCGTGGCGATGGCGTGCAGGGAATAGAACCAGCCTCGGGTCTGGTCCACCCCCTCGCAGATGAAGTCCGCCGGGAACTGCTCCCGGAAGAGCTCCTGGTTCTCAAAGGGGTAATGCCACTGGGCCACCGGCATCGCTCCGGAGTCAAACCAGACGTCGATGACCTCCGGCACCCGCTGCATCCAGTCGCCGCACCGCTCACAGCGGTAGCGGATCTCATCCACATACGGCTTGTGGGGATCCCATGGCTCGGGCCAGCGCAAGCCGGCCGCTTCCACCTTCTGGCGCAGCTCCGCATAGGAGCCGATGCATTCCCGATGGCCACAGCGGGCGCACTCCCAGATGGGCAGCGGGATCCCCCAGTAGCGCTCCCGGCTGAGGGCCCAGTCCACGTTGTTCTCCAGCCAGTTGCCGAAGCGCCCCTCGCCGATTTGCGGCGGATACCAGTGGATGGTTTTGTTGAGCGCAACCAGCCGATCCTTGAAGCGGGTGGTCTCAATGAACCAGGAGGCGCGGGCGTAATAGAGGAGCGGCGTCCCGCACCGCCAGCAGAACGGATAGGTGTGCAAATACGTGCCGGCGAAATACAGCAGCCCGCGCCGTCGCAGATCTTCAATGATCATCGGATCCGCGTCCTTCACGAACATTCCGCGCCACGGCGTCACCTCGTCCACGAAACGCCCCCGGGGATCCACCGTCACCAGGATCGGAAGGTCATGCTCCCGGCCGAGCTGCATATCTTCCGCGCCGAAAGCGGGAGCGATGTGCACGATGCCGGTTCCTTCCTCCAGGGTGACGAAGGATGCGGTGACCACATAATGGGCCTCTTTCTCCAGCGGGAGGAATGTATAGAGCGGCCGGTAACGCAGCCCGGCCAGCTCCCGCCCCGGCATCCGGGCCACCACCCGATATTCCCCTTTCAGGGCCTTCTCCACAAGGGCCTCCGCCA
>JAUQQB010000483.1 GCA_030550075.1 Chloroflexota bacterium
GTGGAGGTTCTGAACGCGCGGGCGTGGGAGATCCTGCGGGGAACGCTGGAGCTCCCGGAAGATCCCGAAGCGCGGATCTGGGTGGTGGTGCGCGCAGGGGGATGGCCGGCGCAGGTCGAGCGCATTGGACAGGACGCCGCAGCAGCGGCCTCCGAGGCCCGGGGGAAAGAGCGCCTACCGGAGGAAACCGCATCGACCCTGTGGGCGCGCCTTTCCTCCATCGCGATCCTTCCCACCCCCGCGCCTGCGGAAGCCCTGGGCATACGCCTGGGGTTGTTGCCTTCCCAGCTGGCGGAGGGCGCCACGGCACTGGAGGCCACGGAAGAGATCCCAGTTGTGTGGCGAGCCCACGGAACGCTGGGCCTGATCTACGCGGAGGGTTGCGGGCCGATAGAGGCGCTCCTCCGATGGACGGGCGATCTCCGTTCCTTCACCCTCGCCCAGGGCGGGCACTTCACGATCCTGGGCGGTCCAGAATCGGTGAAGCAGACCCTGGGCCTGTGGGCCCCCCTTCGGCCGGAGGTCGAGGTGATGCGGCGGATCAAAGCCCAGCTCGACCCGGAGGGCCGGCTGAACCCCGGGCGCCTGGGGTGGGCATAAGGGCAAGGTCCATCCATACCCTGTGGGGGATTGAGGATGACCTGCGCCTTCTGTCGCATCCTTCGCGGCGAGGCCTCCGCCTGCATCGTGCTGGAGGATGAGATCTCGGTCGCCTTCCTGGACCATCGTCCCCTGTTCCCGGGGCATTGTCTGCTCGTCCCCCGGGAGCACTATGAGACCCTGATGGATCTGCCCCCGGAGCTGGTAGGGCCGCTGTTCCAGAACGCGCGCCTCCTGGCCCGGGCGATGGAAATCGGGCTGGGGGCGGAGGGGTCCTTCGTGGCCATCAACAACCGGGTGAGCCAGAGCGTGCCCCACCTCCACGTCCACGTTGTCCCCCGGCGGAAAGGGGATGGATTGCGGGGCTTTTTCTGGCCCCGGCAACGTTACGCCAGCGAGGCGGAAATGGCAGAGGTCGCCCGAAGGCTGCGCGAGGCGATCGCTCGCCTTTCGTAGGGCAACTGCTCGCAGTTGCCCTACGATTACGGTAGACCGGGGCCATCCGGTGACGCATTCCAACTGGATGATGGGCGACCACCGCGTCGCAGCCCAGCTGCCGGGCCAGGAGCAGCTCCGCAGTCCCGATATCGATGCCCACCAGCAACCCGCCGGATCCCCTGCCCGGGCACGTAAATCGCCGAATCCAGTGGCAACTCCGACCACCCCACCAGATCTAGCGCAATAGCCGCCAGCTCTTCCGTCGTCAGTCCGTTGGCATTCATATACGATCTCCTGGGTGCACAGGTGGCTCCATCCCCAAGGGGTGAGGGAAAGGGTCCAGGCGGGCCATGCGGCGCACCAGGCTTTCCCGCAGGCTCCACCAGCGCTCCGGGTTGGCCTGAAGCTCGATCCGCTCCAGGGCGATCTGGGCCCAGCGACGGGCCTCGAACGGATCCCGCCGGGTGCGCTCGTAGTAACGGGCCAGCCGGGCCGCTGGCAGCACCTCGTCCGGGACCTCCATCGCCCATTCCCGCCAGATCTGCGCCGCCTCCTCCAGACGCCCCATCCGGCGTAACAGGGGCCCCAGGGCATGCCACGCCGCCCGGCGCAGCTCCCGGTCTTCCCCTCCCTCCTCCAGTGCCCGACGGAAGGCTCGTTCCGCCGCCTCCCACCGGCCGCTATCCTGATACCACCGGCCCAGCTGCACCCAATCCCAACCCTGGACCGCAGGGTCCATCTCAGGCGTCTCAAACAGATGGGCCAGCCGGGCGGCCAGGACCACCATGGAGAGCACATCCTGGCGGTTGTGAGCGAACACTCCTTCCAGCGTATTCAGGCTCCGGGTTTGCAAATAAGACCAGTAACGGGAAGGGATCTCATAGCCAGGCACATCATCCGGGGAACGCTCCAGCCCCAGCACCGCCTCCTCCAGGGCCGTCAGCGCCCGGGAGGGAAGGCGGCGCCGCCAGAGGCGACGGGCAGTGGGTAAAAGATCCCAGTGGGGGACATCCAGGCCGGGCCAGCGGAGCCGGTAGATCGCTAGGCGCATCTCGATCAAAGGGAGATCAAAGCCCCGCCCATTGAACGTCACCAGTCCCTGCACCCCATGGGTGAGAGCGAGGAAGGCCTGCCAGAAAGCCGGCTCGGCTGCCGGATCAGCAAGGAAGAGCTGGCGGAACACTGTGGCTTCGCCCTCTATCCGGGCGAAGCCGACGAGGAAGATCATCGTCCCGGCACCGCCCACCAGCCCTGTGGTCTCCGTATCCAGGAAGAGCACCCCCTGCGGTGGGATGTCCAGCCAGTCTGGATGGCCGGCGAGAGTTGCCACTGCTCCCCGCGGGGCCGTCCGCCAGGCCTCCAGCGGGAGATCCCCATGCCATGCGAACAGCGGCAGGGATTCCTCCCACAGGCGAACCCCGCCTCCCTGCGAATGGGGAGCTTCTGTTCGATTGGAGCGGCTTCCTCGAAGCCGGCGCCAGCGGGCTTCCAGAGATTCCACCTCTAACCCTCTTTTCGCTGGAACCTCAAAGGGTATACAAGGGTTACGCGATTGCTTTGTCTATTTTTAGTTCGGGGTTTCCAGGGGTTGGGCCT
>JAUQQB010000484.1 GCA_030550075.1 Chloroflexota bacterium
CCGATCCAGGCAACCCGCTTTTAAATGGGTGGTGCCGACGTCCACGGCCAGGATGCGCACGGATCCCTCCTTCATTCGGCCGGGGCTCCTCGTTTTACCACACGGGCGTGCGGCAGGACCTCGGGGTTAACCACCTCCTCCGGGATCTCGCCTCGCAACACCCGCTCCACATCGGAGATCACCTTCTCCCCCATACGGCGAAGGGTCTCGTGGGTGTAGGCTGCGATGTGAGGCACGATCAGCACGTTGGGGAAGCGCAGCAACGGGTGATCGGGGCCGATGGGCTCCCCCTCCACCACATCCAGGGCGGCCCCGGCCACGCGGCCGGACTCCAGGGCCGCGATCAGCGCCGCTTCATCGATGAGCTCCCCGCGCGCCGTGTTGACCAGGATCACGCCGGGCTTCATTCGGGCGAAAGCTTCGTGGGAGAGCAGGTGGACGTTCTCCTCGGTGAGGGCAGCATGCAGGGAAATGATATCGGACTCCTGCAAAAGAACCTTCAGATCCACCGGCTCCGCCCCGGCCGCCCGGATCGTCTCCGGGGGAACATACGGATCGTAGGCCAGCACCCGAGCCCGGAAGCCGTGGACAAGGATCTCCCCTACCCGGCTCCCGATGTTGCCAAATCCGATCAGGCCGACCGTTTTCCCCTTTAACTCCCATCCCACAAAAGCCGCCCGCTCCCCCCAGCGCCCCTCCCGCACGGCCGCTGCCGCTTCCGGGATCCGGCGGAGGAGCGTCAACAGCAACGCCACGGTCATCTCCGCCACCGCATCTCGCTCCATCCAGGGGGTCACCCGCGTGACCAGGGTCCCATGGGCCGTTGCGGAGGGCAAATGGATGTTATCGACCCCGATGCCATGGCGGGCGATCAGCCAGGTCTCATCCTTATGGGCGAAGAACTCGGGGCCGAAGCGGGGGGTGACGCTGACGATTAAGATGGGGAAACCCCGCAGCGCCTGAGCCAGCTCCTGCCCTCCAATGGTGGCCGGGAACTCAAAGCGCTGCACCTCCCCCAGACGGGCCAGCCGTTCCATATGCTCCGGGAAATACCGGCCGAAGCTGCTCGAGTTCACGATCGCGATGCGAAGAGGCCCTGCACGCAAGCTACCGAACCTCCCTTACGAACAGCGCATCCAGATGACGACGGATATGCTCCCTCACGGCTGTCTCCAGTTCCTCCCAATGGGCCTCCAGAGCCCCCTGCAAAGCTTCGCGGTAAGCGTCCAGCAACACCCCATAAGAAATGTGCAGCAGCTGACGGGCTGCCGGATGCTCCAGCAGCTGCTCCGGATTGGAAGGCAGCTCCAAGGGAAGATCCTCCCGTCGCAGGGAGATGGGATAAGCTTTCCGGCTTTCCTCCAGATGATCCAGGCTGGTCCGATAGAGTTCCGCAAGCAACCCCGGATCAACCCTCGCGATCACCCTCAGGGTTTGAAGCCAGCTGGTCCCTGAGGTCTTGATGTGAAAACGGCCGCCGGTGATCTCCGCAAAGACCCGATAGATCCGGAACTTGTCACTGCCGGAGTGCAGGCTGATCCGATAGCCATCGAGGGCGCGGGATATCGCCACATGAAGGCGGAGGGCGCGGGCGAAGGCCTCCACTTCCCCGATGTAATCCACTCCTTTTTCGAAACGGCCCGGGAACCGTGGGGCCAGACTCCAGAGATCTACGCCCCGCCGTCGGAGATATTCCACCACGAAAACGTGATCCTCCGGCGTTGTCTCCTCCTCTGCCTCATCCACGGAGATCTCCAGATCAAATTCCCGTCGCCAGGCACGTAGCTGCCCCACCAGCGCGATGGCAGCCTCCAGGGCCGGCTCATAGCGCTGCGCCGCTTTCCACAGACGGCCCTCCTCCAGGATGTAGCCCTGCCCATCCGCTACGGAAAGGCGATGGCCGGCATGGGCTTCCACAATGGCGCGAGCCAGGGGCGATGGTTCGCGTGGGACAGGCTGCCGCAGATGCTCGCTGAGGTCCAGCGTGAACATCGTGTAGCCCGCCTCCACCGCCTCCCGAAGCTGTTCCGCAGTCTTAATGTGATCGGCATCCGCCCCAAAGGCACCGGCGTAGCCTGACGCCAGAACCCCCCAGGCGGCCTGCAGCAGGACATCCCGGAAATCCCGCTTCGTGCGCTCCAGCTCCCGAGGGGATTGCTGAGCGAGGATCGGGAAAACCGGGTAGAGGCGAAGGGCCTCGATCTGCGCTCGGGAGACCCACCCCAGGCGATCGCCGGTCCCGAAAGAAGCGGGCCGGTCGCAACGCTGAGGGGCCAGAGACAGCACGCTCCGGAGCGCCAGATAGTTGCCCCAGGTCCAGGGATACAGATTCGCCGGATAATTGCCTGCACGGATGGGCTCAGGAAGCAGCGGGGAAGTCAGGGGTAAGAAATCGGGTTCCCCCACCCAGCCCACCGCCTTCTCCCGGGGGCCTCGCGCCGCGAACACCCAGCCCCTTCCCGGGATCTCCCGCAACGATCCGGGCAGCAAGCGGAATCCCCACCTGGACAGCGCGTCGCTCAGCGCCCCCTCCATGAGGTTCATCGGCCCTCCTTCCAGCGAAGCGTCTGCACTGCCAGATCCGGACGATCCGTCGTCACGCCATCCACCCCAGCGGCTTTCAAGGCCTTCA
>JAUQQB010000037.1 GCA_030550075.1 Chloroflexota bacterium
TGTGGAGGTATTTCAGGAGATCCTGCACAGGTACTTCTCCATCGGCGCTCGGATGGTCGGCTTTCGGATCTTTGATCGCTTTCTTCAAGTTATGTCGCCGAGTCAGGTCCTACCGGTTACCGTTGAGGACGTTCGCCGGGCCCGGGAGCTGGCGGAAGCCTATCCCCAGCTTTCACCCCGCGACTGCATCCATGCGGCCGTGGCCGAGCGGGCAGGCCTGCGGGAGATCGTGACGGCCGACCGGGCATTCAATGCGATTCCCTTCTTACGGCGCATCCCTTTGGAGGACTTCCGATGAAGGGCCCGCTCCGGCGGCCGCTTACGGGTGATCGCTGACTTCGTACCGCTTATAAAAGCTTATGGTTTAGGTCTGCCATGGGGTCCGGAGATGGAGCCGGGGATTCGGGGCTGAAGCCAAGACAAAATGTGAGAGTGGGAGACGCGCCATGTTGATCACGCCGTCCGTACCTCACAGGACAGGCGGGATATCCTGAAAATCATCCCCAGCATCAATAAGAGGGATGCAAGGGAGATCATGGCCAAGCGAATTTATTGGGAACATCAAGCGCCATCGGGAGACGTTACGGCCCCGCTCCCATACATGACTGTTCAACGTTTGGCGAAGTCGAGTGCGAAATGCCACATTTGGCGGATGTCCCCACTGACTACCTGCCAAATCTGGCGATCTTAGGCGAGCCTCATCAGATTTTGAACAATCACATACGTACCCCTTGACAGAATCTCCTCTGCTTTTATAATCATGGGCAATCACCCCGGAAAGTCATCACCGTCGCACCCCATCGGAGTCGGCGCGCGACCCGCCCCCTGAGGCGGGTCATGCAAAGGAGCCCCTTCAGGGAACCTCCCTGGAGGGAGCCAGGAGGGAGAAGGGGAAAAGCCCATGATTCAGAGGACGTGAGCGAGGATTCCACCGATGGACCAGGAGGCGATCCCGGCCGATGGAGTTCGCCGGCTCCCTCCGGATCCTCCGGGGATGATCTTCCGCATCGAAATCCGCCTCAGAGACCCGGAGGACCCGGGGGGCAACCAGCTGGTGCGCGCCGCCCGCGCCCATGGTCTGAGCGGGCTGCGGGCCTGTCAGGTGGAACGCCTGTGCTTCCTGCAAGCTCCCCTCTCTTCCTCCGAAGTTGAGCACCTCAGCCGTCTCCTGCTGGCCGACCCGATCACCGAATGCTTCCGCGTCACGCTCCTTGTCGACCCTCCCCTGAATCCCAGGTCCACAAATGCCCCTGACCACTGGATTGAGGTGACCTGGCAGCCCGGGGTGACGGATCCTGCCGCCGAGAGCCTGCGACAGGCCGCCCGAGAGGCCGGGTTCGATGTGCGGCAAGCCGCCTGGGGACAGCGCTTCCTGATCTGGGGGGATCTGAATGCAGGGGAACTGCAACGCCTGGCGGTGGAGCTCTGCTGCAATCCGGTCATCCAGCGCTATGTCATCGATCAGGCCATTGCCCCGCCTTTCCTCGAACCTGCCCCGCCCAACCCGGTGGTGGAGATCCTCCCCATCCGGGAGGCAGACGAAGGGGACCTGATCGCCCTCAGCGAGCGCCGTCGCCTGGCCCTGGACCTGGAGGAGATGCGGGCGATCCAGGAATACTTCCGCCGCCTGGGCCGCGATCCGACCGATGTGGAGCTGGAGACCCTGGCCCAGACCTGGAGCGAGCATTGCGCCCACAAGACCTTCAAAGCCCGGATCCGATATACCGGGCCCGCCCCGGGGGCACCGCCGGACGCGCCGGCCTCCACGATCGAAATCGACGGCTTGCTACGCACGTATATCCAGGCGGCCACGGAACAGGCCCATCGCCCCTGGATCCGCTCGGCCTTCGTGGACAACGCGGGGATCATCGCCTTCGATGAACGCTGGGATCTGGCCCTTAAGGTGGAAACCCACAACCACCCCTCAGCGGTGGAGCCCTTCGGCGGGGCCAGCACCGGGGTGGGTGGGGTGATCCGGGACATCCTGGGAGTGAGCGCCCGCCCCCTCGCGAACCTGGACGTGTTATGCTTCCCTCCGCCGGATCTGCCCGCCCCCGATCGCCTTCCCGGGACCCTTCACCCGCAACGGATCATTGATGGAGTGATCCACGGCGTTGAGGATTACGGGAATAAGATGGGGATCCCCACCGTTTGCGGGGCGGTTTTCTATCATCCTGGCTACCGGGTCAGCCCCCTGGTCTTCTGCGGATGCCTGGGGATCCTCCCCCGGGGAAGCCATCCGACGGCCCCGCAACCCGGCGACCTCATCGTGGTGATCGGCGGGCGGACAGGCCGGGATGGCCTGGGTGGGGCCACTTTCTCCAGCGCCGGGTTGGATCCTGAGGCTTCCACGGTCGCCCGGAGCGCAGTTCAGATCGGCCGCCCTATCCTGGAAAAGCAGCTCCTCGAAGTCATCCTGCAGGCACGGGAGGAGCGCCTTTACCACGCCATCACCGACTGCGGCGCCGGTGGCCTCTCCTCAGCCGTCGGCGAGATGGCCCGCCGCCTCGGGGCCTGCGTCCACCTGGATCGGGTGCCGCTGAAAGATCACAGCCTGCGCCCCTACGAGATCTGGCTCAGCGAATCCCAGGAACGGATGGTCCTGGCGGTCCCGCCGGAGAACTGGCCTCGCTTCCGGGAGATCTGTGCCCTCCACGGCGTGGAGGCCGCGGCCATCGGGAACTTTGAGGCAAGCGGGCAGCTGCGGCTATTCTACCAGGGGCATCCGGTGGGGACGCTGGATGTGGCTTTCCTGCATGAGGGACGTCCTCAGCGGATCCTGGAGGCGCGATGGAGGCCCCCTGCGCCCTCCGCTCAACGCTCCCGCGCCTTTTCATCCTCCGTTGATCTTTCCCGGATATTGTTGACCCTGCTTGCTCATCCGAACATTCGGAGCCGCGAGGACATCCTGCGCCGCTATGATCACGAGGTCCAGGGAGCGACCGCGATCAAGCCCCTGGTGGGCATCGCCAACCATGGCCCCAGCGACGCCGTGGTCCTGGTCCCGCCGGAGTTCCTGCCGCGTGAGGGACCGATCCCTGGAATCGCCATGGCCGTAGGTTTAGCCCCGCAGTATGGAGAGCGAGATCCTTACCAGATGGCCTGGGCCGCTATAGATGAGGCGTTCCGCAACCTGGTCACTGTCGGGGCGGACCCGGATTCGGTGGCCCTGCTGGACAACTTCTGCTGGGGAGACCCTGGGGATCCAGAGCAGCTGGGGGCGCTGGTTCGCTGCGCCCAGGGCTGTTTGGATGCCGCTCGGGCTTACCAGGCACCCTTCATTTCAGGCAAAGACAGCCTTCACAACGTGTATGAGGATGCGGAAGGCCGTGCTCACGCGATCCCCGGCACGCTGCTCATCACCGCCGTCGCCCGCGTGCCGGATCTGGACCGGGCGGTCACCATGGATCTTAAGCGCGCAGGCGACATGCTTTACCTCGTGGGAGACACCCGGCCGGAGCTGGGCAATAGCCACTATGCCCTCATTGGAGCGGATATGCCCCCGGAGGCAGATCGCCTTCCTCAGCCGGTTCCTCAGGCCCTGGATCGCATGCGCGCCCTTCACCGGGCCATTGCCGCCGGTCTGGTGCAGGCCTGCCATGATCTCTCCGAGGGAGGGTTAGGGGTGGCCCTTGCGGAGATGAGCCTGGCGGGCCGCCTTGGGGCTCGAATCGATTTGCGTCAGGTGCCCGGCTTCGAGAGCCTGGGCACCGATGAGGAGGTGCTCTTCTCCGAATCCCTGAGTCGCTTCCTGGTGGAGGTGCGGCCGGAGGATGCGGCGGCCTTCGAAACCTGCCTGGCCGGCTGCCCGGTCGCCCGCATCGGGGAGGTGAGCGCGGACGGCCTCCTGCGCGTGATCGGCCGGGATGGGTCCGAGCGCCTTTGCCTGCCCGTGGAGGCTCTGGAGCAGGCCTGGCGCGGGGAGCTGGCTCCCGCCATATCCCGGGTGCCTGCCCCTACGCCACATGCTCCGCCCACCATCGGCATCCTCCGGAGCCGCCCTCGGGTTCTGATCCTCCAGGCCCCGGGAACCAACCGGGATCGTGAGGCAGCCCTCGCCTGCCAGCAATCCGGCGGGGAGCCGGAGATCGTCCCCCTGGCCCGGCTATTACGGGGGGAGCGGAGCCTCCTCGATTACGCCATGCTGGTCCTGCCGGGCGGGTTCTCTTACGGAGATGACCTGGGCGCGGGGACCATGTGGGCGCTGGATCTCCGTCTGCGGCTCGGCGAGGCGCTGGAGCGTTTCATCGCCAGCGGACGGCCGGTGCTGGGGATCTGCAACGGGTTCCAGGCTCTGGTCAAGGCCGGGTTGCTCCCCGGCCCGGAGTTCCTGGAGCCGGATGGAAGCCGGACCGTTACCCTGGCCCCCAACGCCTCCGGCCGCTTCGAGTGCCGATGGGTATGGCTACGCCCGAACCCCCAAAGCCCCTGCCTCTTCACCGAAGGCCTTGAGGAACTCCTTTACTGCCCGGTCGCCCATGGCGAAGGGCGTTTCATAGCGCGCTACGAAGCGATCCTGGATCGCCTGGAGGCCCAGGGCCTGATCGCGCTGACCTATGTGGATCCCTGCGGACAGCCCGCAGGCTATCCGTTCAATCCCAACGGCTCCCAGCGAGGGATCGCCGGGATCTGCAATCCGGCCGGCAACGTCCTGGGGCTGATGCCTCACCCGGAGGATCATATCTTTCCATGGCAACATCCTCGCTGGCGCCACGGAGAAAGCGAAGGGATGACCCTGATCCTGTTCCGGAATGCGCTCAGGAGGTGCTGAGATGGGCCTTTCGGAAGCCGAATTGCGAGCCGCCCTTCCCCACGCGCTGCACGCGGTAGATCTTCCGGATCTCGGGCCAAAGCGCCAGGGGAAGGTGCGGGAGATCTATGAGCATGGAGATCGGCTCTTTCTCATTACTACGGATCGGATCTCCGCCTTCGATCGGGTGCTGGGGGTGATTCCCTTTAAAGGTCAGGTGCTCACCCAGCTCAGCGCATGGTGGTTCGAGCAGACCCGGGACATCCTGCCGAACCATCTGGTCGCTGTGCCGGATCCGAACGTGATGGCGGTCCGCCGGGCGGAGCCCCTGCCGGTCGAGGTGATCGTGCGCGGCTATATCACCGGCGTGACCCGAACTTCCCTCTGGACCCTTTATGCCCGGGGCGAGCGGCGTCCTTACGGGATCCCCCTGCCGGATGGCCTGCAGAAGAACGATCCCCTGCCCCACCCGATCATCACGCCGACCACCAAAGCGCCCTCCGGCGCCCACGACGAGATCCTCACCCGGGAGGAGATCCTGAGCCGGGGGCTGATGTCCCGAGATCTCTGGGAACGGATCGAGGCCGCGGCGCTGGCCCTTTTCGCCCGCGGCCAGAAGCAGGCCCGGGAAGCCGGCCTGATCCTGGTGGACACCAAATACGAGTTCGGCCTGATCGATGGCGAGCTGGCCCTGATCGATGAGCTGCACACCCCGGACTCCAGCCGCTTCTGGCTGGCGGAAACCTACGCGCGGGGCCGCGAGCCGGAATCTTACGATAAGGAATTCATCCGAGCATGGCTGGCCGCCCGAGGATACTGGGGGGACGGAGAACCCCCGGCGCTGCCGGACGAGTTGATCGTGGCCGTCGCGGCCCGTTACATCGCGGTCTACGAACGGCTGACCGGTCAGCCGTTCCTCCCGGGTGCGCAACCCGCTGCGACACGGATCGCCCGTCACCTCCAGGGCTTCCGGGAACACGAGGCAAGAGCAACCGGGAGGGCCTTATGAAGCCGCTGGTGATCATCCTGATGGGCTCCCGCTCCGATCTGGAACACGGGCAGGCCGTGGCCCGGGCGCTGGAGAGCTTCGGCCTGGAATGGGAAATGCGCATCGCCTCGGCCCATAAGGTCCCCGCCTATCTGCTGGACCTTCTGCAGGCCTATGAGGCGGACCCCCGGCCCAAGGTTTACATCACCATCGCCGGGCGCTCGAATGCCCTGAGCGGGGTGGTGGATGGACAGGTGCGATCGCCGGTGATCGCCTGCCCGCCGATTTCCGAGGCCTTCGCTGGGGCAGACGTGTTCTCTTCCCTGCGGATGCCCGGCGGGATCGCGCCGGCCGTGGTGCTGGATCCGGCCGGGGCCGCCCTCCTGGCCGCCAAGATCCTGGGGCTGATCCACCCGGAGGTGCGGGGACGGGTGGCCCGATTCCAGGAGCAACAACGGCAGCGCATTCTCGCGGACGACATGGAGATTCGCAACTCCATGAGCGCTTCGAACGGCTTCCCTCCAGAAAGGAGGTGAAGAGGATGGGAACCATCGCGCTGGATCGCCCACGGGAGGCCTGTGGGGTCTTTGGGGTGTTCGCGCCGGGCCGGGAGGCCGCCCGGCTAACTTTCCTGGCCCTTTGCGCCCTGCAACACCGCGGCCAGGAAAGCGCCGGGATCGCCACCAGCGACGGCCAGGTCGCTTACCTCCATAAAGGCATGGGGCTGGTCGCTCAGGTGTTCGATGAGGGGATCTTACGCCAGCTCCGGGGCTCGCTGGCAATTGGGCACACCCGTTATTCCACCACCGGTGCCTCTCACATCCAGAACGCCCAGCCTTTCCTGATCGAAACCCTTTATGGGCCTCTGGGCATTGCCCACAACGGCAACCTGGTCCACGCGTCACTGTTGCGCCGCCGCCTGCTGGAGCGAGGGGTGGGCCTTTCCTCCGGCAGCGATAGCGAGCTGATCCTGCAGATCCTGGCCTCTCCGCCGGAAGCGTGGGGGGTTCCCCCGGAGCCCCGGGGCTCTGGTTCGGATCCATGGGTCGAGCGGATCCGGGCTCTCCTGCGCCTGGCCCCGGGCGCCTATTCCCTGGTGATCCTCACCCGTGAGGCGATTTACGCGGTACGGGATCCCTATGGCTTCCGCCCTCTCTGTCTGGGGGCATTGGAAGAAGGATACGCGGTGGCCTCAGAGTCCTGCGCCCTTCGACTGATCGGCGCCCGCCTCCTTCGGGAGCTGGCGCCCGGCGAGATCGTCCGCCTGGATCACCAGGGCCTCGCCGTTTTCGAAGGTCCCACTCCACCATCGCCGGCCTTCTGCGTCTTTGAATACGTTTACTTCATGCGGCCGGACTCCGTGCGGGAAGGGGGGGCGATCTATGCTACGCGCATGGCCCTGGGCCGTCAGCTCGCCCGCGAGGCCCCTGCCGAGGCCGATCTGGTGGTGGGCGTGCCCGACTCGGCCACCCCGCACGCCATCGGCTATAGCCTGGAATCCGGGATCCCCTTCGTGGAAGGGCTGATCAAGAACCGTTACATCGGGCGCACCTTCATCCAGCCCGATGACCACACCCGCCAGCAAAGCGTCCATCTGAAATACAGTCCCCTGTCGGAGATCCTGCGAGGGCGACGGGTGGTGCTGGTGGATGATTCCATCGTCCGTGGCCACACCACGCGGCAGCTGGCGCAGCTCCTGCGGGAAGGCGGCGCGACGGCGGTCCATGTCCGGATTGCCTCGCCGCCGATTCGTCACCCCTGCTTTATGGGGATCGATATGGCCACCTACGCGGAACTGATCGCCCACCACCGTTCTGAGGAAGCGATCCGCCGTTTCCTCGGGGCGGACAGCCTAGCCTACCTGAGCCTTCAAGGGATGCTGACCGCCATCCGAGAGGCGCTTCCCGTTTCGGAGGGAGAATATTGCACCGCCTGTTTCTCCGGTCATTATCCGCTCCCCCTCCCGGAGGGGCATAGTGGATCTCAGGAGATCAAATCCGCGTTCGAGCGGATCCAGAGCATCCGTTTGAATCCCTGATACGTTGTCCGTTTTTCATGGGTGCAATGGCGATGAAAGGGAAACGGATCCTGATTGTGGGCTCCGGAGGGCGGGAGCACGCGCTGGCCTGGGCGCTGGCCCGCTCTCCAGAAGTGGAAACGGTGTATGTGGCGCCGGGGAACGCAGGAACCCGGTGGCCGGCGCGTTCGGATCGAGCGTCCGCGGTCCCGGTTCCGATCCCGGCCGAGGACATCAAGGGGCTGATCGCCTTCGCCCGCGAGCGCGCCATCGATCTCACCGTCGTGGGCCCTGAGGCTCCGCTGGCGCTGGGAATGGTAGACGCCTTCCGGGCCGCCGGCCTGCGGATCTTCGGGCCCACCCAGGCCGCCGCCCGTCTGGAATCCTCCAAGGCCTTCGCCAAGGAGTTGATGCGCCGCTGCGGGATCCCCACCGCCGATTTCGCCGTGTTCCACGATCTCGACGCCGCCCGCTCCTATGTGCGACGCCATTCCAGCCCCCTGGTGGTGAAGGCCAGCGGGCTTGCGGGCGGAAAGGGAACCTTCGTCTGCGAGACGGTCCAGGAAGCGGAAGAGGCGCTGCGCCTTCTGATAGAGGAACGGGTTTTCGGCGAGGCTGGGGAGACCGTGGTCATCGAGGAGCGTCTGGAGGGCCGCGAGCTCTCCTTGCTGGCCCTCACGGATGGGCAAACGGTGCGCCCGCTTCTACCCGCCCGCGACCACAAGCGCCTGCGTGATGGCGACCAGGGGCCGAACACCGGCGGCATGGGGGCCTACGCGCCAGTCCCGGATATCTCCGGGGAGGAGATCGAGGCGATGGCCCGGATCATCCTGCAGCCCGCCGTGGAGGCGCTGGCCCGTCAGGGAGCCCCCTTTACCGGGGTGCTTTACGCCGGTCTGATGCTCACCGCCCACGGCCCCTTCGTCCTGGAATTTAACGCCCGCCTGGGAGACCCGGAGGCTCAGGCCATCCTGCCGTTGCTGGAAAGCGATCTGCTGGAGGCTCTCGAAGCCTGTCTGGATCGCCGTCTGGAAGAAGCTCCCCTGCGCTGGCGCTCCGGTTCATGCGTCACCGTTGTGCTCGCCGTGCCCGGGTATCCCGGCCCGGTCCCGAAAGGGATTCCAATCTTCGGGCTGGAGGAAGCCGAGGCAATGGAGGATGTGTGGGTGTTCCATGCGGGAACGGCAGATGCGAACGGGCAGGTTGTGAACGCTGGCGGGCGGGTGCTGGCGGTCAGCGCCTGGGGCGCGGATCTGGCGGCCGCGGCGGGCCGTGCTTACGCGGCAGTCTCCCGGATCCATTTCGAGGGGATGCACTTCCGCTGCGATATCGGCCGAGCCCGTCCGTTCCGGTAACCTCAGGAGGTTTCTGGGATGAAGCCTGCGGAATCCTACGCGCGCGCCGGGGTTCATCTGGACATCGCTCAGGAGATCCTGAACCGGATCGCCGGAGCGGTTCGATCCACCTATCGATCGGAGGTGATTGCCGGCCTGGGAGCCTTCGCCGGTCTCTACCGGGCCGATGCCCTGAAGGCGATGGCGGAGCCCGTGCTGGTGGCCTCCACGGATGGCGTGGGCACCAAGCTGAAGGTGGCGGCTCGCCTGGGGCGCTGGGAAACCATCGGCTACGATCTGGTCCATCACTGCGTGAACGACATCCTGGTCCACGGCGCCCGCCCGCTCTTCTTCCTGGATTACATCGCGGCTGCCCGTCTGGAGCCTGACGTCGTGGTGCGCGTGGTGGAAAGCGTGGCCGCCGCCTGTCGGGCGGTCGGGTGTGTCCTGCTGGGCGGGGAGACGGCGGAGATGCCAGGAATCTACATGCCCGGCGAGCTGGACCTGGTGGGGACCATCGTGGGGGTGGTTGAGCGCCATCGGATCCGGGACGGCCGGGGGATCCAGCCGGGGGATTCGCTGCTGGCCCTTCCCTCCAGCGGGCTGCATACCAACGGATACAGCCTGGCGCGCAAGGTCCTGGAGGATCTGGACTGGGAATCCTTCATGCTGGAGCTGGGCGCTTCCATCGGCGAAGCATTGCTCGCTCCCCATCGCTGTTACCTGGAGCCCATCCGGATGCTGGAGGAGGCTGGGATTGAAATCAAGGGGCTGGCCCATATCACCGGCGGCGGCGTTTTTGAGAACCTCCCTCGTATCCTCCCGCCCGGGACGGCGGCGGTGCTCCATCGGGGCGCCTGGCCGGAGCCGCCGATTTTCTCACTGATCCAGCGCCTGGGCCACGTGGATGCCGGCGAGATGTTCCGCGTATTCAATATGGGCCTGGGGATAATCATGATCCTCGACCCGGAGGCCGCAGAGCGCGCCCTCGCCCTGCGCCCGGAAGAGCTTTTCCATGTAGGGGAGATCGTGGCGGGGGATCGAAGCGTGCACATTCAGGGCCTCACATAGGGTGTAGGGGAAGAACCACCGTCCCTCGCCCCGGGCGGCCCTGCCGCACAGGGAAGCGGGGATCCCCTGCCTTATCCCGCGTCCTCGCCCCAACGCTCCGGAATCAACGAGCTGCGGAAGGAGATTTTATCGATGAAAGATCGCCGCCTGGTGGTGATGATCTCCGGCTTCGGCAGCAACCTGCAGGCGATCCTGGATGCCTGCGCGGCAGGGAGGCTCCCCGCCCGCGTAGTGCTTGTCGTCTCTAACCGCAAGGAAGCCTACGGGCTGGTGCGGGCGCAGCGGGCCGGCGTCCCTACGCTCTATTTTCCCCTGAAACCTTACCGCGAGCGCGGCCTGGATCGGGCCGTTTACGATCGCGATCTGGCGGAGCGCATCCTCCCCTATCGGCCCGATCTCATCGTCCTGGCCGGATGGATGCATATCCTGAGCCCGGCTTTTCTGGAACGCTTCCCCGGACGGGTGATCAACCTCCATCCCGCGCTTCCCGGCATGTTCCCGGGCATGAACGCCATCCAGCGGGCCTTTGAGGCTTATCAGCGGGGGGAGATCGCTTACAGCGGATGCATGGTCCACATCGTAACCCCGGCGGTGGATGAGGGGCCCGTGCTGGCTCAGGCCATTGTCCCCATCCTCCTCGAGGACACCCTGGCAACCTTGGAGGCCCGCATGCACGAGGCCGAGCACCGCGTGATCATCGAAGGGATCCGGCGGGCGCTTGAGATGTGTGAATAGTTGTTACGCAACGATCCCGCCCTTCTCACGCAATAGAGGCATTTCCCGCGGGTTTTCTCCTGAGGGCTTTAGGGGCCTTCCACCTCTTCACAAGAGCTCCGGACCGAATGGGGCCAGGCGGAATCGTTACAACTGAGTTTATGTGCCAGCCTTCCGCCGCAGCTGCCCAGTCATCCTCCTTCTAAAAACCGGAACGCCGAATCCAGAGGAAGCACCCAATCCCGAACCCGGCTGGTGGAGAGATCGATCCACTCATACCGCAGGTCTCCCGACTGCACATGGAGGAGACCCACTGCCGGTCCCGGCCAGACGTAATAATCGGGAGCTACCGGGCCCGGATTCACCAGCCAGATCCCATTCACGCAAACCAGATGGGGTCGGTGCGTGTGCCCGGAGACGATCACATGCACCGGATCCGAAAAAGCAAAGCGCGCATATCGCAGATAGCGTAAGGGCTCGAAGCCCATGAGGGTTTCCCGAATCTTGTTCCTCAGATAAACCGGCCAGCCCCCGTGACCGTGCACCAGCCCGATTCGGACCCCGTTGATCTCCACAATCTCCCGCCACGGCAGCCGGAGCCCCAGATCCGCGTTCCCCTTCACCGCCACCACGGGGGCCAGGCGGGCCAGTTCATCCAGCACCGGCCAGCGATTCAGATCCCCCGCGTGGAGGATCAGGGAAACACCGCGAAACACCTCGGCTACCTGAGGCGGGAGGCGTTCCAGCCGTTGGGGGACATGGGTATCCGCAATCAGGCCCACGGTCATGGTCCGCATGGGCTTCCCCTCAGCGCTCCGCTTCCACGCGTGTCTTCCGTTCCACGACACGTCGGATGAAGCGCTCGATCTGCTCGAAGGCTTCTTCCCGCTCGATATCCTCAGGGATGACGTGGCCGCTGTGAACCAGCCAGTGGATCGTCTTGTCCGCGCTGCCCAGTCGATGGTAGATCGTCCATCCTTGATCCGGAAGAACCGTGCGATCGGATCGGGAGTAGATCAGTAGAGCCGGGCATCGCACCTGGGGGAGACGAGCGGCCGTCGCCCGAAGCACGCGAAGCACCTCCTCCACCACGGCAAGCGGATACCATGAGTATGAAACCCGCTCCGCCTGAGCTTCGGGATCACGGAGATCCGAGGAGGGCTTCCCCACATTAGGGATCAACCGTTTCAACAGCCAGAGAAAATGGAGGCGGATATCCCGGATCCGATAAGGGGAGGCCATGACGATCAGGCCGTCCGGGGGTCGCCGGGCGGCCTCATAAAGGGCGAGGACGCCGCCCAGCGAGAGGCCGCATAAGAATACCTGCTCACAGCGCTCCCGCAGGGTCTGGGCGCCCGCAGCCACCGCTTCCGTCCAATCTCGCCAGGTCACCTGGCGCAAATCCTCCGGCCGCGTTCCATGCCCGGGCAATCGGATTCCCAGCGCTGTCAGCCCACGATCAGCCAGAAAAACCCCAAGCGGGCGCATCTCCTGAGGGGCGCCCGTGAACCCGTGGATCAGCAACACACCGATGGGCCCGCCAGAGAAAAAGAACGGTTCGCCTCCCGGACGCAACGGCCCTTCCCCCAAACGGGGTCCCCAGCGGGTCAGCACACCTTCTTCGGTGAGATGAGCCCCATCCTTACGATCCTTTGGAATTATGTGCATCCTGAGCTCCTCCTCGTAAAATAAGCCGGTACAGAATACGAGCGCTACTCCACACCGCTTCAGATCTGCCGGGAGCTCCTGATTGCATGAGTTCGAACCCCAACAAGTCGGAACAGGTTCGGGCGATGTTCGCTCGCATCGCCCATCGGTATGATTTGATGAACCGCCTGATGACCGGAGGGCTGGATCTGCGCTGGCGCCAGCAGGCCATCCAGGCCTGCGCGCTGCCACCGGACGCCTGGGTCCTGGATGTGGGAGCTGGGACCGGCGATCTGGCGGCGGAAGCTCTGCGACAGCGCCCCGGGGCGCTGGTGGTGGGCTGTGATTTCACCCTCCCGATGATGCTTCGCGGGCGCATGAAACCCGGTCGCGATCGCATCCGATGGGTCGGCGGGGACGCGTTGCGCCTCCCTTTCCCCGATGAGCAGTTTGACGCAGTGGTCTCCGGCTTCGTGATGCGCAACGTTGCGGATCTGGATCAGGCCTTCCGGGAACAGTCCCGGGTCGTCCGTCCCAGCGGTCGGGTGGCCTGCCTGGAAGCCATTCGCCCGCCCCGACGATGGTGGACCCCATTGTATCGCTTTTATTTTCATCGTACGGTTCCATGGATGGGAGCGATCGTGGCCGGTGATCGCGCGGCCTACACGTATTTGCCGCAATCCGTGGAAGGCTTTTTTACGCTGGAAGAGCTAGCCCGCGCGATGATCCGGGCGGGCCTGATCCTTCAGGAAGCCCGCACGTTCCTGTTGGGAACGGTGGCCCTCATTGTCAGCATGAAACCTGATAGGCGCTAAGCCGATTGGAATTGGATCTTTCATTCCGTGGCTTTGAAGGGCGGAGCGCTCATCTGCCCAATTATATTAGGAGTTACGCAGTTGAAAGCTCTAAAGGTGGAACGGAATGGCCCCACCCCCCTTCTCCCCCCTCCCCACGGCCCTTTGGGCCGTGGGGAGGGGGGAGAAAAATCCTTTTG
>JAUQQB010000038.1 GCA_030550075.1 Chloroflexota bacterium
GGCGCCGTCGCTGAGGCAAACATCCTGAAGCACATCGCCTTCCTCCAGCCCGATGGCCACCAGGCCAGCGGAGCGGGTGGTGAGGAACTCACTCAGCGGCACCCGCTTGATCTTCCCCTGGCGGGTGGTCATCACCAGATAGCGATCGCCGCCATTGGCTTCGTTTTCCTCGATCCACGCCGGCGACACGGCCACGGCGGCGGTGATCCGTTCCCCTTCCGCCAGGTTGATCAGATTCACAATGGGAAGGCCCCGGGCTGCGCGGTCCGCGTCCGGCACTTCGTAAGCGCGGATCCGATAGGCCCGACCCTGGTCGGTGAAGAAAAAGAGATAATCCAGGGTGCGACATGCGAAGACCCCGGCTACGGCATCATCCTCATCGGTCGCCATGCCGGTAACCCCGCGCCCGCCCCGGCCCTGAGGCCGGTAGGCTGTCACCGGCACCCGCTTGACATATCCCCGCTGGCTGAGGAGCACCAGCACCGGCTCATCGGGGATGAGATCCTCCAGCGTGAACTCCGCCGTCGCCTCGGGAAGGATCCGAGTGCGGCGAGGGTCGTCATATTTCTCCTTCAAGCTTTGTAGCTCTTCACGGATCACTCCCAGGATCTTGTGGGGATCCGCCAGCAGGGCCTCCAGGTCCGCGATCCGGGCCACCAGGCCCTGGTATTCCTCCTCCAGCCGTTGCCGCTCCAGAGCGGCTAGGCGGCGCAGGGGCATATCCAGGATGGCCTGGGCCTGAACCTCCGTGAGACCGAAGCGGGCCATCAGCTCGACCTTCGCCGTCTCCGCATCCGGGGCGTTGCGGATCAGGGCGATCACCTCATCCAGGAACTGGAGGGCAATCCGCAGCCCCTCCAGGATATGCGCGCGGGCCTTTGCTTTCTGCAGATCATGGCGGGTCCGCCGGATGACCACCTGGATGCGATGCTCGATGAAGAGCTGGAGGATCCGCTTCAGGGAGAGCACCCGGGGCTGGCCGTCCACCAGGGCCAGCATCTGGACACTGAAGGTGGTCTGGAGGGGGGTGAACTTCAGCAGCTGGTTGAGCACGGTCTGCGGCCGGGCACCCCGCTTGAGTTCGATAACAATGCTCAGCCCGTGGCGATCGGACTCATCCCTCAAATCGGCGATATCGTCGATCCGCCCCTCGCGGACCAGCTCGGCGATCCGCTCGATGAGGGCCGCCTTGTTCACCTGATAGGGCAGCTCCGTCACCACAATCCGCCACCGTCCGCCCTTCAGCTCCTCGATCCGCGTCACCGCCCGCACCACCAGACGGCCGTGGCCGGTGGCGTAAGCGGCCCGGATCCCCTCCTGCCCCAGGATCAGCCCTCCGGTGGGGAAATCGGGCCCCGGGATGAAGCGCATGAGGTCCTCGACGGTGATCTCGTCCCGTTCCTCCCAGTTGTCGATCATGTGGCACAGGGCGTCGCAGACTTCGGCGAGGTTGTGCGGGGGGATATTGGTCGCCATCCCCACGGCGATCCCCGAGGCCCCATTGATCAACAGCTGCGGCGCCTTCGCCGGCAGCACCACCGGCTCCCGCAGCGAACCATCAAAGTTGTCCACCCAATCCACCGTCTCCTTCTCCAGATCGGCCAGCAGCTCCTCCGCCATCGCCGTCAGCCGCGCCTCCGTGTAGCGCATCGCCGCCGGCGGATCCCCATCCACCGACCCGAAGTTCCCCTGCCCATCCACCAGGGGATAGCGCATGGTGAAATCCTGAGCCATCCGGGCCAGGGCCTCATACACCGCCATATCCCCGTGGGGGTGGAACTTCCCCAGCACCTCCCCCACAATCCGGGCCGACTTCTTGTAAGGGGCGCTGGGGTGCAACCCCATCTCGTGCATCACATACAGGATGCGGCGCTGCACCGGCTTCAGCCCGTCCCGCACATCCGGCAGCGCCCGCGCCACAATCACACTCATGGCGTAGTCGAGATAAGCGGTTTTCAATTGCTCTTCAATCCCTACCGGAATCACGTGTTCCATGGCCATGGATGCAACCTCCGAATCCTCCGATATTGCAAGAAGGCGGGATGTCTTTGGCAATGAGCTCCCCACAGAAACAAACCGCTCTTCTCGTCGGCAGATTAACCAGCATGGGTGGAGGGAGAGAAGGCGAAGCCTGTGGGAAGTGGCCCAGTTCCTTTGAGCAGCTTAAGGACAGCCAGAGAGATTCTACCTGAAGGTTGGGGAAGCAGCGAATTCCTTCAAGGCCGCGCGACCGCGAAAGAACGGGGGCTCTTCTTGATGGTTCTGAGAGGCTTGCCTGGCCCTCGATTCTGGGAGAAAAGTTGCTATTTCTTGTGGTATCTCTTCCCCTTTCTCATGGCCCAGATGGCCATGGGAAAGGGGAAGAAAAGGATCTTTTGGGAGCCGGAGTGGGGATCGTTGACTATCGAAAATCTTGGCCTCCAAACCGGACTATTTCAGACCCCTCTGATGGACGAGGGGGCGCATGTTCCGGAATCGGAAGAACACCACCGGCCAGAGGACAAGCAGCAACAGGCCGCTCCACATGAAAGGTGCTGGAGCGCCGAAGGTTTGGAAAAGCGCGCCGTAAAGCACGGGAGCGATGGCGTTGGCGGCGCTCAGGAGAGCTGAAGAAACGCCGAGAATTCCTCCGGTTTCGCTGGCTTCGATGTGTTGGGTAATCAGGCTATTGATGGAAGGCTGCAGCACACCACCTCCAAGCGCCATCGGAACAGACGCGAGGATCAGCCAGAGGATTCCGATCCAGCCTTTATGGTCCCCGGCTGGAATCCCAATCCGTAAGGGATGGTTCGGATTCGCAGTCAGTTCCTCCCTCAGTCCGACCGGATCGTACCAGGGCACGGGAACCTGAGGCGTAGCGGCGGTCAGTATCAATCCCATAGCAAGGGCCAAAAAGCCCATCCAGACCAGCCACTGGTCTCCATAGCGCCTGCTCCAGCGCCCGATAAGGCCCCCCTGGATGATGATGATCAGCAGCCCCAGGTAGATGAACAGAGCGCTATTATCGCGCGCGCTCAACCCCAACCGGTTCAGCGTAAATAGTGAAAACATGTGCTCATAACCACCGAAGGCCAGTTGCTGAATGAACATCAGGATCAACAGCAGGCCAATGGTTGGTCTTTGAAGTGTTGTGAGCATGGCCTGAAGCGTAAAGGGCACCTGGCGTCGCGCATCTGGAGCAATCGGTTGGGTTTCCGGTAGCATGAAATAGGTCAAAAGGATCGAAAGAAACGAAAACCCCGCTGCGGTTAACGCGACTGCAACATAGCTCTGATGAGTGAGGGATAGCACGACGAAGCCCAGAATGGGGCCGAGGATGAACCCCAGCCCAAATGCCGCTCCGATAAGCCCCAATCCCTGGGTGCGTGTCTTCTCTGTGGTCAGGTCGGAAATAACCGCTTGAGCGGTTGAAATGTTCGCCCCCGAAATTCCGTCAACGATGCGGGCCAAGAAAATCATGGGCAAGGATCGGGCGATCGCCAGCAGGATGAATCCAGTGAAGGTTCCCGCCTGGCTGATCAGGAGAACCGGGCGGCGCCCCCAGCGATCCGAGAGCCGTCCCAGGACGGGGGCTCCAATGAATTGCATGAACGGATAGGTTGCGCCCAGGATCCCTGTCAGGAAGGCGTTAGCCCCATAGCGTGCTGCGTAGAGCGGCAGAAGCGGGATGATGATGGACAACCCGATCATGTCTACCAGCACGATCATGACCACTGGCAGCACGCGTTTGTGATCCAGCCGCTCATCGGCCTGCGGATATTCAGCCATCGGTTGCCTCCCGAATCACAACAGCCCTGTGATGGTCAACCAGCGGTTGCCCGGGAGCAGCGAAACCCCCACGATGATGAGTGCCAGCGTCAACAGAACCGCGGTCAGACTGACGGCATATTTTCTTCCATCCGGGGGGTTGCGCTGGAATGCAGGCACATGCGCGATCATGACCGCAATGAGCATCATGACCAGGTGTTCCCAACGATAACGAAGGGAAAACGCGCTGGGAGACAGAAGGCCGCTCCATACAAAAAACAGGGCCCCAAGAAGAAGTTGCACATCCATCAGCGCGGCGAAGGCGGCCATCAGGCTTCGCAACGATGGATCATAAGGTCGCCTTTGCGCCAGGCCGGCGAGTAGCCGGATGAAGACCACCATTGCCATTGCGATGGCGAGCCACCGGACGATCGAGTGCAGGGTTAGCACGATGATCATGGGTTTTCCTCCTTGAGGTGAAGAATGAGCTTTTCCAGCCACTCCAGCTCAGAGCGCAGGTGGTGGCTTTGATGTTCAAACAACCATTGCAAGCTGCCCGGATGAGGGGGGACCCTGAGCAGATTTTCCAATCGCTCCTTCAGGGCCTGTTTTCGCATTTCGAGCAGCTGAATCGCTTCTTCTTTGGGAAGTTCATCGAGAAATCCCAGAGCGATATCGCCGGGGAAAGTCATGGGGCGGTCGGTCGCCAGCGCTTCGCGCAAAAGACGTTGAAAGGCTTCTTCACCCGCGGGAGTTAGATGATATACCCGACGGGGAGGGCGCTGGCCTTCCTGTTCCACCTCGGCGGTCAGCCAGCCATCCCGAACCATCTGCTCCAGGAGGTAGTAGGCGGTCGGCTTTTTTAGATCGGTGTACAGCGACAGGTTCCGCTCGATAAACTCGTGCAGCCGATAGCCGTGCATTCCTCGCTGGCGAAGCAGGCCGAGTAACAGGAGTTTGCGTTCCATAATCTGTTACTGAATAATCAAATTTGACTAATCAGCATGATAACAGATCGGCTTCGTCCTGTCAAAGAATGAGTCTCGGGGCTGGGCAGGTGGTCTTCAGTGGCCTGCCCAACCCCAAGAGAGGAGCTACCCCTGGGGGCGAGCCTCCATGCCTGACACTTTTCAATGTTGAAGGAAGGTAACTACCTACCCATCTGACCACTAGTCTCCCCGGACGGTGTAAGGGTTCCCGGATGGGGGCTTTGGGGGCCGAGCCGCGCGCCGAAGGCGCGCCCCCAGATCCATAACTTCCTTAGTTCTTGCGCCCTGCAGGATCGTGAGGGGAGACAAAAGATCGGATCCTTGACAATGTCAACACCTCCATCCCGAATAGCATGGTGCGATGAGAGTAGCGGACCGAAGGTCATTGCCCGGGCCCTCTCCCGGCGGGACTGGAGAAGCGAGGCTTCGGGGGAGGTCCATCCTCGACAACCCCGGGAGACCCCCCTGCTTCCATATCAGTTGTCAGGATCCAGAGAGACGTTTATAATTTGCGTTTGCATGTTTGGGTTCAGCCCATTGAATCAATGGATCCGGGCGGTTCTCCCAAAAGCGCGGGAGG
This sequence comes from Chloroflexota bacterium, assembly GCA_030550075.1. Classification (GTDB taxonomy): domain Bacteria; phylum Chloroflexota; class Anaerolineae; order Thermoflexales; family Thermoflexaceae; genus Thermoflexus. Next base: position 5,317 of record JAUQQB010000038.1, read on the forward strand.
GCCCGCCCCCAAAATTTCCAGGAAAAATCGGAGACAACCTCGTGAGTCATCTTACGAACTGGGCTAAGCGCTGAGGAGCCCAGTCGAAAATCCTTTCGATGAGGGAAGCGGGATGACGGATTTGATCCTTCAACAATTGGAACGGGAATGGACCGCTGGCCGCTCGGTTCCGGAGCTTCGCCCGGGAGATATTGTGCGGGTGCACGTTCGGATTCGAGAGGGGGATAAGGAACGGGTGCAGATCTTCCAGGGGACGGTGATCCGTGTCCGGGGCAGCGGCACAGGGCGCACCTTTACGGTGCGGCGGATTGCGGCCCACGGGGTCGGGGTAGAGCGCACCTTCCCCCTGTACTCTCCACGGATCGATTCCATCGAGGTGGTGCGTCACTCCCAGGTCCGCCGGGCCCGGCTGTATTACCTGCGCGAGCGCTTCGGTAAAGCGGCTCGCTTGAAGGAGCGCCTGATCGCTGCTCCGGAAGCAGCGGAGCTCCCGCCGGAAGAGGCGACGGAGGTTCCTGAGACCGAATCCTAAGACGGTGGGTCTAGGGAAAGGCGGGGCGGCGAGGTCAGTGGCCTTCCAGACGGCGGCGCAGACGACGGCGCAGATCCCCCGGCCAGGACTCCATCGGGCGCTGAGGGCGGCTCTGAACCACGCGTCGGATTGCAGCGCGGATCTCCTCAGGGTTGTAGCCTTCCAGTGAGGCAGCCAGCCGTTGCAGGAGCTGCTGCTCCTCGGGCAAGAGTGAGCGGCCGATCTCCTGATCCAGCTGGGTCAGCGCCAGCAACAGCGCCCGCTCGTCTTCGGAGAGATCCGGCAACCGTTCCAGGAGGCGCCGGATCGCTTCCGGAGGGATCGCGGATTCCGATGGGCTCACAGGTTCTCCTTGGAGGAAGTGTGAATCCTATCGTCCTCTATTTTAATAGATTTGGGAGTCGCGCAACGAATCTTCTCTCTGAGTTTGGGTGCTGGGCCGGGCGCCTTTGGTGCCCGGCCCAGCACCAAGGATAAACCGATTCCTCGGAACTTGTCCTTTGGGCGCGCTCCTGAGATGAGGCAAGCCTCCCTCAAAAGCTCCGGATGGCGGCGATCTCTACTGCTCCATCCAGATTTGTTTTGAGGCTATAGGATCAGGAAGGCCTATCGCCCCCAAACCCCCAGGGAGCCAAAACGAAAAATCAAATCTGGATGAAGCACTACTTCGGCTCCCGGGTCGGGCGAAGGGCGGATTCCATGACATAAATCGGCATCCCTCCGATCATGCAGGATGCCCCTAACCGTTGCCGACACAACGCTCCCGGAAGTTCCACCGGATACCGTTGGGCAGCGCGCCCCACCGGGACCGGATTCCCCAGCCCATCCATGGCTCCCCGTAGCGTCCCGCGCTGTTCGAGAACGATGGATTGGGCCAGAGGGGAGCGGGACCAGGCGACCCAGACTCTTCCATCAGGCTTTTGAATCTCCACCACGGTCACCCGATCCCGGCGAACCAGGCGCGCGCCGGTGAACCCGGCGAAGACCCGGATGGCAACGCGGTAAGCCTGGAAGGCAGGGCGTGGCGAGCCATCCTCCCGCACCAGGCCGAAGGGCTCGGGGTTGGCGAAGTGATCCCCGGGGTTATCGATCAGCTTATAAATCGCCAGCCGTTCCGTCCCGGCCGCGAGGGCCAGCGCCAGGGCCTGGCCGATGAAGGCGGCCTGCTCCTCCAGGGTGATCCGGAACATCGGGCGAGAGACCGGCCATGTGGGATCTTCCGAGGGGGCCGCGTTGGTCTCTGTTAACCAGATCGGCTTGTCGAAGCCATGGTCCTGCATCCGCTCGTGGTGCCAGCGGATCAGGTCGTAGAGGCTGTCCGGGTTGAAGTAAAGGTTGACGCAGAGGCCGTCGAAATACCGATGGTATCGGGGCGCCTCCGGATCGCGATCCAGGGCTTCCAGAAAGCGCTCGAAGTAAGGTCGGCGGCCGTAAACCACATCCCACCAGTAGGTGAAGGCCCCCAGGAGCACCCGGTTTTCCCGATTAAGCCCCTTCAGGGTGCGGTAAGCGACCCGCAGCAGGCGAACGAAATCCGCCTCGCTGCCGCCCCAGGTGTAGCCGGGGTAAGAGGGATCCCAGATGTCCGGCTCGTTCCAGATAATCCAGGTGCGGATATACGGATACGTGGTGGCGAGGCGTCGCAGGAAGGCGGCCCATTCGTTCTCCGGCCGGCTTTCGTCTTCGTAGAGGCCTCTCGGAACCCCGGGGATCCGGGGATCGGCGCGGGCCCATTCGGGCGTCCCCAGCACCAGGGCCGCGATCTCCCGCCCGGCCCGGTGCTCCGCCTCCAGGCGTTCCGCCGGCCATGGCGGGTTCCAGTCTTCCGGGCCGTTGGGCTGGATCTCATGCCAGGCAAACCGGACCCGGGTCCACGCGACGCCCAGCTCGGCCGCCCACTCTGGAGCCTCCGGCGACTCTACGACCCCGAAACGGGGATCCGGCGAGGCGACGGCCAGCAGAAGGAGACTGAGGGCGAGAGGAAGCATTCGGCCCCGTCGGCTATAGCACATCGGTGACCTCATAGAGGCGACGGTATTCCTCCAGCGCGAACCGATCAGTCATCCCGGCGATGTAATCGCACACCACCCGATGGAGATCCTCTTCCTCCCGGATGCGATCCTGAACCCAGTAGGGGAGCTGTTCCGGCTCCTGCAGATAGGCTCGGAAGAGGGCTTCGACGATGCGCTCCGCCTTGGTCTGCATGCGCACGACATACGGATGACGGTAAAGGCGCCGGTAGAGGAAGGCCTTCAACTCCTGCACCTTTTCCTCCATCGCCTCCGAGAACCCCACTATGGGAGCCGGGTGGTCCCGGATCTCATCCGGGGAACGGGGCTGAAGCTCCTGGAGGCGCCGGTCGGTGGCAGCAATGACATCGGTCACCATGATCCCGATGAGGCGGCGCACCAGGCGGTAACGGATCAGGTCGTTGAACCCCTTCCCATCCCAGCCGATGGAGCGCTGGAGCTCCTCCCAGAGGACAAGGCCTTCCAGGTTCTCCGGATGGATAAGGCCGGCGCGCAGGCCGTCGTCGAGGTCGTGGGCCGTGTAAGCCAGCTCATCGGCCAGGTTGGCGATCTGGCCTTCCAGGGTCGGGCGGCGGTGGGGCTCGAAGTCGCGGATCAGCGGGTGATCGTATTCGGTTTCGTGCTTGACCAGACCTTCCAGGACCTCGTAGGTGAGATTCAGGCCCCGGAATTCCGGGTAGCGGCGCTCCAGATGGGTGACGATCCGGAAGGACTGGGCGTTGTGCTCGAACCCGCCGTGATCCCGCATCAGCCGGTTCAGGGCCTGCTCCCCGGCATGGCCGAAAGGCGGGTGGCCCAGATCGTGGGCCAGGCAGATGGCCTCTACCAGATCCTCATTGACGCCGAGGGCCCGGGCGATGGTCCGCCCGATTTGCGCCACCTCCAGGGTATGCGTGAGGCGGGTTCGGTAGTAGTCCCCCTCCGTGATGATGAAGACCTGGGTTTTATGCTTCAGGCGACGGAAGGCGGTGGTGTGGAGGATGCGATCCCGGTCCCGCTGGAAGGCGGTGCGATACGCATGCTCCGGTTCTGGATACGGACGGCCCCGGCTGAGGCGGCTGCGCTGGGCATAGGGAGCGAGGACCTGATCCTCGATGGCCTCCAGATCTTCGCGGGTGCGCATCTCGGGTTCCCCATAAGCCGAAAAGGGAATTTGCCTGCAGGGTGGGTTTCAAACCCGCCCCTGCTGCAAGCCAGAAGGTAGTGCTTCATCCAGATTTATTTTGAGGATATGAGATGTGAAAGCCAACGACCCCACCCCCCTTGATCCCCCTCCCCACGGCCCTTAGGGCCGTGGGGAGGGGGATCAAAAGCATGTTGGGGGCGAGACATGCCTCGCCCCTATTCGTGTATTCGTGCCCCCAATTCGAGGATAGCCTTTACAGACCGCGACGGGTGCGAATGGCTTCCAGAGCGCGGCCGAGGAAGGCCTCCAGGCTCATTCCCCCCAGATCCTCCCCGGTCCGCAGGCGCACGGCTACCGTGCCCGCTGCCTGCTCCCGATCTCCCACGATCAGCATGTAAGGCACTTTCTGCAGCTGGGCATCCCGGATCTTGGCCTGCATGCGCTCGCTGCGGTCATCTATCTCCACTCGCAGGCCGGCCGCTCGGAGCTTCGCTCCCACTTCCTGGGCATAAGGGATATGTCGGTCGGTGATGGGGATGACCACTGCCTGAACAGGGGCCAGCCAGACCGGGAAGGCTCCGGCGTAGTGCTCCGTCAGGATGCCGATGAAGCGCTCGAAGGAGCCGAAGATCGCCCGGTGGATCATCACCGGCCGCTTCGGCGTGCCATCCCGATCCATATACTCCAGCTCGAACCGTTCTGGCATCTGGAAGTCCAGCTGCACGGTGGCCAGCTGCCAATCGCGGCCGATGGCGTCTTTCACCTGGACATCGATCTTGGGGCCGTAGAAGGCGCCCTCGCCTTCTTTCAGGCCGTATTCGAGCCCTCGCCGCTCCAGGGCCTCGCGGAGCGCCTCCTCTGCGATCTCCCAGAGCTTCGGATCTCCCATGGCCTTGGGGGGCTTCGTGCTCAGGAAGAACTCCGGCTGGAAATCGAAGATGCCGTAGAAGCTGTAAATCAGGTCCAGCACCCCGTCGATCTCCTCCAGGATCTGATCGGGCCGGCAGTAGATGTGCGCGTCGTCCATGGTGATCTGCCGCACCCGCAGCATCCCGTGGAGCGTCCCCGAGCGCTCGAAGCGGTGCAGCCGCCCGATCTCATTCAATCGCAATGGGAGATCCCTGTAGGAGCGCAGGCGGGATCGATAGATGATCGTGGACTCGGGGCAGTTCATCGGCTTGAGGGAGAACTCCTGGTCCTCGACCTCCAGCAGGAACATGTTTTCCTTGTAATGCTCCCAGTGGCCGGACTGTTCCCAGAGTTTCCGATGGACCAGGATAGGCGTGGAGATCTCCTGGTAACCCCGACGGTCGTGCTCTTCCCGCCACAGCCGTTCCAGCTCACGGAAAATGATCATGCCCTTCGGATGCCAGAAGGGTGCCCCGGGCGAGATCTCCTGGAATGAAAAGAGATCCAGCTCCCGACCCAGGCGCCGGTGGTCGCGCTTCCTGGCCTCCTCCAGGCGCCAGAGATAATCCTCCAGCTGCTCCGGCGTCTCCCAGGCCGTCCCGTAGATCCGCTGGAGCATGGGGCGGCGCTCATCGCCGCGCCAGTAGGCCCCAGCCACGTGGAGCAGCTTGAAGGCCCTGGGATGGATCTGGCCGGTGTGCTCAATATGAGGACCGCGGCACAGATCCTCGAAGGTATCGTGTCGATAGGTGGTGAGGACGGGGCGCTGGCCTGGTGGGAGCGGGTTACCGTATTCGTCGGTGCCGCGCTGGAGGATATCCTCGATCAGCTCCAGCTTGTAGGACTGATTATTGAAGAGGGCACGGGCTTCCTCCGGCCTCACCTCCCGACGGATGAAGGGATAGTTCCCGGCGATAATCTCCCGCATCCGGGCCTCGATATGTTCCAGATCCTCCGGCGTCAGCGGCCGGGGCAGGTCGAAGTCATAATAGAACCCATCCTCAATGGGTGGTCCGATTCCCAGCTTGCCTTCCGGGAACATCTCCAGGACCGCCTGGGCCATGATGTGGGCGCACGAGTGACGGATGCGGTAGAGCCACGTATCCTGATAGGGCACGATTTTCTTCTGAGGCATCTCCAGCCTCCCAAGCTATGATTACGCCTTCTGGGGCAAAAGGGCTCCCCGGATGCTTCGTGGAAGAAGCGGGCGCGCTCGCTTCCACGCGATGGTCCCCAAAAATCCTCCTACGAACCCATGGTGCGAGTTCCCATTCACCTTCGATTGGGAGCTTTCGGGGCCGGGGCCATCCGTTTCCACCTTGCCCGAAGCCTGAACTCGCACCACAGGTTTAGGACTTACGCAGTTCGTTTCCCATGGGGGCTTTGGGGGTGGGGCCATTCCGTCCCACCTTTAGAGCTTTCAACTGCGTAACTCCTAAGGTTATTAAAAAAACGCGCCTCTCGCCCCATCGGGACGAGAGGCGCGGGCCTCCCGCGGTTCCACCCCATTTCGATCGCGCCGCGGCGCGATCGCTCTCTTCGTCGGATAACGGCGGCGAGCCGTTCATCCCTACCCCGGCGGCGCCGGATCAGGATGACCCCTCCAGGGTGGTATCCTCAGGACCTCCACGACGGGCCCTTCCAGCCTGCGGAGCCCGCGCTCTGGCGTGGGGCATCCGGAGGACATGTCCCCTTCTTCGGGTTTCCAGATATGGAATCACCCGCCCTCAACCGGGCGGGCCTTTCCAGATGGGCGGTAGAGGACTCGAACCTCTGACCTCCGCGTTGTCAACACGGCGCTCTCACCACCTGAGCTAACCGCCCATCCTATGGAAGATTATAGCGAAAAGAGGGGAGGACCGCAAGGATCGCGCCTGCAGGGTGCGTCCCCAAAGGGTTGAACATATAGCCGCCAGATGCCCGCTCTGATCATCCGGGGATCGGATCCATGGGCGTCGAGGACAGGCCCTGCCCCCAGAATGCCTGGGATAAAGGGGGGCGCTCGCCAGACGCTGGACCTGGCAGGGAAGGAGAAGGAGGAATCTGACGGTGATCTCGAAAGGGGTTGCGCGATATAATCGTAGAGGGGTGGCCCAGTGGATGAAGGCAGGTGACCTGAAATCACTTACAGGCCCATGAAAGCCTACCCTGGCCTTGAATCCGGCCCCCTCCGCCTGCAACGCCGCGCTTGAATCCCCCCTTTGAGCGCGGCGTTTTTTGTCATGAGCGTTATCTAACGGAGGGGTTCGCGAGCGGGCGAGGCCGCTTCAACGGCCCTTGCCTGCTTCAAGAGAGGGGTTTTTCTCGGGCAAGGCACACCGCACTGCCCGGCACCCGTGCCGTGGGTTCCAGATCCTGCTTCGCGGAAGCTTTCATCGATCGGTCGGCCTCCGATCAAAGGACTGCTCGGGAGGCCCGAATATGCGGGATGCGAAGATAGGGATCCTGGCTGTTCTTCTCCTGCTTTCTGCCTGTGCGGGGCCGACGCCGGCGGCGCCCACTCTCCCCGCGCCGGTCGTGCCGACCGGGACGTTCACGCCCAGCCCCATCCCGGCGCTTTCGCCCCCGTTTATATCCTCACCGACGCTCACCGCGACCGCCACGCCGATCCCGACCGCCACGCCGACCGTTACGCCCTCCCCTTCCCCGACGCCCACCCGCACTGCGACTGCCACCCAGACCCCCCGGCCAACGGCCACGCCGACGCCGGAGATCCGCTCGGATACCCTGCGGACGATCCCGGGGGCGGAGTGTCTTCCCCCGGATCGTCCGATGGAATCCGCCCGTCTGGTTCGGGTGATTGATGGGGACACCATCGAGGTGGCCCTGGAAGGATAGACGCGCCGGGTTCGCTACATCGGGATCGACGCCCCAGAGCGGGCTCAGCTGTTCTATGCGGAATCGGCGGCGGCCAACCGCAGCCTGGTGGCGGGGAAGACGCTATGGCTGGTGAAGGACGTCTCGGAGACGGATCGCTACGGGCGGCTGTTGCGCTACGTGATCGCCGGGGAGGTTTTCGCGAACTTGGCGCTGGTGCGGGAGGGATATGCGCAGACGCTGACGGTGCCGCCGGATGTCTCCTGTGTGGAGGCCTTCCGGACAGCTGAGGCGGAAGCTCGGGCGATGGGCCGGGGGCTGTGGGGGGTGCCTGCGCCTACGCCGACAGCGGCGCCTCCGCCATCGGGTGGGAACTGCCATCCGGCCTATCCTACCGTCTGCATCCCTCCGCCGCCGCCGGATCTGGATTGTGGGGACATCCCCTACCGGAACTTCCCGGTGGATCGCCGGTATGGGGACCCCCATCGGTTCGATGGGGATCGAGATGGGATCGGGTGTGCTGTTGCGTTGCACCGCATCCTTGAGTGGATCAAGAGCTCATGGGACCAAGTTCTGACCTGAATCGATCCCCAGATCAATCGCCTTTGGTGGGCGCATGAGGCGTTCCCGGGTCTTGGCTCGGCGCTTCCCGCCTTCAGTTACGAATGGGGATTTTCATATGGAAGCCTGCTGGCTTAGGAGGTAACTACCTGCTGCTTCTTCCGCATTTGATTTTTAGTTCTGGCTCCTCGAGGGGGTGGGGCGAGCCGGGCACCGAAG
>JAUQQB010000485.1 GCA_030550075.1 Chloroflexota bacterium
AGGGCTTCCCCGTGGTCCAGGGTGGCCGGGTGATCGGGCTGTTGACACGCCGTGCGGTCGACCGGGCGCTCCAGCATGGCCTGGGCGGACAACCCGTGGAGCGCGTGATGGAGAAGGGAGAGGTCTTCGTTCTCCCCCCCGATCCGGTGGAGAAGGTGCAGCGTCTGATGATCGAGACCGGCTGGGGGCAGATCCCCGTGGTTGAGGACGGCGAGGTGGTGGGCATTGTCACCCGAACCGATCTGATTAAGCTGTGGGGGGAGCGCCTGCGGGTCCGCCCTCGCCTCAGCGTGGCCTCCGCGATGGAGGCGGCGTTCCCTCCTCCCTGGCTGGCTCTCGTGCGGGAGATCGGCGCAACGGCGCAGTCCATGGGCTTCACCGCCTATTTTGTGGGCGGCCTGGTCCGTGATCTCATCCTGAACCATCCCATCGTCGATGTGGATATTGTGGTGGAAGGGGATGCCATCGCCCTGGCCGATGCGATGCGGGCGCGCTATGGGGGGCGGGTGGTGGCTCATCGGCGCTTCGGGACGGCCAAGTGGTTGTTAGAGGGGGTGACGATCGCCACGCTAACTGGACCGGTGGAGGGGTTGAAGGCCATTGATTTCGTCACCGCCCGCCGGGAGTTCTACGCCCATCCCACGGCCCTGCCGCAGGTGGAGCCCAGCTCGATCAAGCAGGACCTGCACCGGCGGGACTTCACGATCAACACCCTGGCGGTTTGCCTGAACCCCGATCGGTTCGGAGAGCTCCTGGACTTCTACGGCGGGCTTCAGGATCTCCAGCGGGGCCTTATCCGGGTGTTGCATTCCTTAAGTTTTGTGGAAGATCCCACCCGCATCCTCCGGGCGGCCCGGCTGGAGGCCCGCCTGGGGTTCCGGGTGGAACCCCGGACGGAAGAGCTCATTCACCACGCGGTGGATCTTCTGGCCCGGGTGAGCGGGGAGCGCGTCCGCCACGAGATGGAGCTGATCCTGACCGAGGCGGAGCCAGAGCGCATCCTGACCCGACTGGAGGAATGGGGAGCTCTCGCGTTTGCGGTGCCCGGGGTTCAGGCGGATGAGTGGCTGCAGGAGCGCTTCCAGGTCATGCGGACCGCGCTGGAGCAGAGGGAATGGCAGGTGGTGGAAGAAACGCCGGAGCGCTGGCGGATCCTGGCCGGGTGGGGGTTGATGATCTACCGCCTGTCCACCAACCAGCTGGAGCAGGCGATCCGCCGGTTGCGCTTCCCGGCGCGGGATGCGGACGTGTTGCGAGGCATTCATGAGGTGAAGGGGAAACTGGATCGGCTGTCAGAGCCGCTGAAGCCCAGCACCATCGCAGAGCATTTAGACTTTTATCCGGCGGCAGCCCTTTTTGTGGTCTGGGTCGCCGCGCCTCCGGGCCGGGCCCGGGAGAACCTCCACCAGTATGCCCATCACTGGCGAGGGGTCCGACCGGTCCTGCGAGGGGATGACCTGCGGCGGCTGGGCGTCCCATCGGGCCCGGCCATCGGGCAGATGTTACGAGCCCTGCGGGCGGCCCGCCTGGATGGCGAGGTGCGGACAAGGGAAGATGAGGTCGCGTTCGTAAAGGAGCGGCTGACAAAACTTAGTGTTCAATGAGAAGCGTAGAGCGATCGATATACAGAAAGGTGCTCGAGGATACGCTCCAGATAGCGCCGGGTCTCGTCGAGTGTGATCCGTTCGTAGAAAAGATCCACATCTCCCCGGGCGGCTTCCCACCATCGCGCTGCGTTTCCCGGCCCGCCGTTATACGCGGCCAGGGCCACCCACAGGTTCCCTCCAAAGCGATCCCGCTGTCGGGCCAGATAATAAACTCCAAAGGCGATATTCACCCGTGGCCGATACAGCCAGGTCTCCCGGTAAGGTTGATCCAGGGCCTCGGCGATGGCCCGGGCCGTCGGGGGGATGATCTGCATCAACCCGCGGGCCTGCGCGGAGGAGACCGCGTAGGGGTCGAACAGGCTCTCCTGGCGCATCAGGGCATAGAGGAGCAACGGATCCAGGTGATAACGCTGCGCTTCGGCCAGCACCTGCTCGGGATAAGGGGTCGGATAGGCCAGACGGGCAAGGAACGGCGGGGCCTCCTGAGGCTGGACGTCCAGGCGGGCCAGCAGGCGCGCCGCGGCCTGCAGAGACAGGGCATCGGCCCCGCGCTCCCGGAGGGCCAGCGCCAGCTGATAGAGGGCAAGCGGATCCCCATCCAGGCGCTGGCGCATTCCTGTCCAGAGCCGACGGGCCTCCTCCACCCATCCCATCCGCCACGCTTCCTCACCCGCCAGCCAGTCCGGATCCGATAGAAAGCGAGGGTTCTGCAAAACGGCGGTGTTTGTGATCCCCAGGCGGGCCATCAGCCAGATCTCCGCTTCCTCCCGCCCGGCGTCGGGATCTGGAAAAGTCAGCGAGGGCTCTCCTTCCAGGGCGTCCTGGCCGTTCAAGAGCATCCGCGCCCGTTCCCCGAGAAAGCGCCCGGTAGCCTGGGCAGCGACCTCCTGCCATTCCGCCTCCGCGCGGGCACGATCCCCGCGGGCCAGCGCGACCTTTCCCAGCCAGAAGCGAGCGGTCAACGCCCCAGGCGAGGCCGGATATCGGCTCCGCAGGGTCTCCCAGGCAGAGGCCGC
>JAUQQB010000486.1 GCA_030550075.1 Chloroflexota bacterium
TAAGGGCAACCACGGGGGACCGCCCTTGCCATTCGCGATTTCTGTAAGGGCGGGCCTTGTGCCCGCCCGATGAGACCCGGGATAAGGAAACGGGATGGACCGGGAACGTCTGTATCGAACCGAGGCTATTGTGCTCCGACGGTCGGACTTCGGGGAGGCGGATCGCCTGCTGACCCTGCTGACGCCGGAGTTCGGGAAGCGCCGGGTGCTGGCCAAGGGCGTGCGGAAGATCCGGAGTCGCAAAGCCGGACACCTGGAGCGGTTCATGCGGACGTCCCTGCTCCTCGCCCGGGGGCGGGAGCTGGATGTGATCAGCCAGGCGGAGGTGATCGCCCCCCACTCGCGTCTACGGGAGGATCTGACCCGCAGCACGCTGGCCCATTATGTGGCGGAGCTGGCGGAGGCCTTGGCCCCGGAAGGGGAGGAGAGCCGGGCGCTGTATCGCCTGCTGGCCGACACGCTGGATCGGCTGGATACGGAAGACGAGCTTCAGCGGATCGTGCGCTATTATGAGCTCCATCTTCTGGAGATCGCCGGGTTCCGCCCCCAGGTGGAAGTCTGCGTCGGGTGTGGAGAGCCGCTCCGGGAGGAGCGCGGGCCTTACGGCTTCGATCCCTCCCGAGGAGGCGTCCTCTGCCCTCGATGCGCCCCGCGGTTCCCGTCGGCTCGCCCCATGAGCCGCCGGGCCCTGAAGGCGATGCGCTTCGCGCTCCGAAGCGCTTACCCCGCCTTCCGGGCTGCCCCCTTCAGCCCGCAGACGTTGCAGGAGCTCGGGGAGATCGTCGGCCGGCATCTCGTGGCCATCCTGGAGCGCCGCCCTCGCTCCCTGGCGTTCCTCAGTGAGCTCATCCCCGTGTCCCCGGTGGAGGGCGAACCGGAGGAGCAACCATAGAGCACGCTGCCTTCTCGCTTCCCACTCCCTGAGGCTTCCGGGCCCAGGGCCCCGCGCTGAAAACATTCCACACCCTCGTAATTTCTTCCCACCGTCCTCGGATCCGCGAGGCGAGGGCCTTTTCGCCCCGCTCGTCAAGGGATCTGCGCTGAGGTTTTGCGGGATTCTTTCTCAAAGATTTAGAATGAGGAAGCACCGCTTGTCCGATTCCCGGGGCGGGGCTGCTGAAGGTGGTCACTCCGCCCTGAGATCTCTTCTCCTGAAGGGTCGTGGAGGGGGAGAAATCCTTCGGCCTCTCGAACAGAGCGCCGGCAGTGTAGGCCCGCGAACATCCGGCGCCGGGCGCGAGCGTGAGGCCCGGTATCGAATTCGGTCGGAGGGGAGGGTCATGGCGATACGGACGGTTTACATGGATCATTCGGCGACCACTCCGGTGGACCCGCGGGTGGTGGAGGCGATGTTGCCGTATTTCACGGAGATCTATGGGAACTCCGCCTCCATCCACCGCTTCGGGCGTGCGGCGGCGAAGGCGCTGGAGGAAAGCCGCCGCACGGTGGCGGCCATCCTGGGTTGTCATCCCACCGAGATCGTGTTCACGGGCTCAGGAACCGAAAGCGATAACCTGGCCCTGCGGGGGGTGGCCTTCGCTCAGCGCCGGGCGGGCCGGGGGAACCACCTTATCGTCTCCTCGGTGGAGCACCACGCGGTGCTCAATACCGCCCGCCAGCTGGAGGAGGTCTTCGGCTTCGAGGTCACCTACCTGCCCGTGGATGAATCCGGCATGGTGAACCCGGATGACGTGGGCCGGGCCATCCGGAAGGACACGGTGCTCATCAGTGTGATGTATGCCAACAACGAAGTGGGGACGATCCAGCCCATCGCGGAGATCGCCCGCATCGCCCGCGCGAAGGGCATCCCCTTCCATACGGATGCGGTGCAGGCGGGCGGGATGCTGGATCTGGACGTGAACCGGCTGGGGGTGGATTTGATGACCCTCTCGGCTCACAAGTTCTACGGGCCGAAGGGGGTCGGGGTCCTTTATATTCGCCAGGGAACCCCCTACCTTTCGACGATCACCGGCGGCGGGCATGAACGGGGGCGGCGGGCCGGGACGGTGAACGTGGCCGGGATCGTTGGGCTGGCGACCGCCCTGCGGCTGGCTCAGGAGGGCCGGGAGAGCGAGAACGCCCGGCTGCGGCGGCTGCGGGACCGATTGGTCCGGGGGATCCTGGAGCGGGTGCCGGACGCTCGCCTCACGGGCCATCCCACGGAGCGCCTGCCCCATCACGCGAGCTTTGTCTTTAAGGGGATCAACGGGGAGGAGCTCCTGCTGGCCCTGGATGTGGAGGGGATCGCTGCCAGCACGGGCTCGGCGTGCACCAGCGGGCGGCCAGAGCCCTCGGAGGTGCTGCTGGCCATGGGCCTTCCCCACGAGTGGGCAGTGGGCTCCCTCCGGCTCACCCTGGGGAAGTCCAGCACCGATGAAGACATCGACTACGTTCTGGACGTTCTCCCACGGGCTGTCGCCCGGCTACGGGAGATACAGGCCGTGGAGGTGTGAGGGCTCCCCCTATGAGCATCCTGAAGAAAGCTATGGCCGTGAAGGAAATAGAGATAGGAGTTACGCAGTTCGGGGCTCGCGAGAAGAGGTAAAATGGCCCCACCCCCCTTGATCCCCCCTCCCCACGGCCCTTTGGGCCGTGGGGAGGGGGATAAATATATTTTTTGGGG
>JAUQQB010000487.1 GCA_030550075.1 Chloroflexota bacterium
CGGCGTTCCATGTTTCCGGTTTGAGGAAGTGGAGGCGCTGGCGGCTTTTCTGGCGCAACGCCTGGGGCTTCAATGGGCACGCTGAGCGCTTCCCGGAGATCTTCCTCAAATCAGGTCGGATCTCCAGCCCGGCTCAAAGCCTGTTAGACCGATTATAATCGAGAGTAATGATTCGCCCTTCTCCTCTTCGATGAAGCGTATCCTGGACAGGAGGTCCTTCTCGATGAACGTGACGATTGCCCAATCGACCTTCGAGCGAGCCCTTTCGGTAGCCGGTCGTGCCGTCCCCTCGCGGGCGACCCTCCCCACGTTGACCCATGTGTTGCTCCAGGCGGAGCCTGGACGCCTGAAGGTGGCCGGAACGGATTTGAATCTGGCTATCATGACATGGGAAGAGGCGCTCGTCTCCGAGCCTGGCGGCATCACGGTTCCGGCGAAGCCCCTAACCGAGTTCATCGGCGCCCTTCCAGATGAACCTGTCCATCTCCGGGTCCAGCGGGAAACCTGGACTCTCCAGATCACCTGCGGCTCCTATGAGACGGCGATGAAAGGGCTGGACCCGGAGGAGTATCCGATCCTGCCGGACATCGAGGGGGATGGCTTTGCGCTGGACCCGGAAGATTTCCGGCTGGCGATCGATCAGGTGACCTTCGCCGCCGCTACCGATGAGACCCGTCCGATCTTAACCGGCGTGCTGATCCGTCGGGAAGAGGGACAGGTGGGGGGACCCGGTGGCGCGGCGGCTCTGACGATGGCGGCTGCGGATGGCTACCGCCTTTCCGTGAAGACCCTGCCGGTCCTGCGTGCCCCCGAGGGCGCTTTCTCGGTGATCGTTCCGGCGAGCACCCTGGAGGAGGTGGGCCGCTTGCTGAAGGGCGAGACGGAGCCGGTATCCATGATGGTGCTCCGGGGACGAAACCAGGTGGGCTTCCGTCTCAGCCGGGCCGCGGTGCTTTCCCAGCTGATCGAAGGCCAGTTTCCGGATTTCCAGGCGATCATCCCGAAGCGCTACGAGACCCGTGTGGAGATCTCCCGGGAGGCCCTGTTGAAGGCGTGCAAAGCGCTCAGCGTGTTCGCCCGGGAGACCTCAAACGCGGTTCGGCTGGTGCTCACCCCAGGGGAAGGGGGTCAGCCGGGCCAGGTTCTCCTGCAATCCCGATCGCCGGAAAAGGGAGAGACCCGGGTGGCGATCGATGCCCTGGTGGAAGGGAACCGTCTGGAGATCGCGTTCAATGTGCGGTTCCTGATGGATGTGCTGGAGGCCATCGAGGGGGATCGGGTGGCGTTTGAGATGACCACTCCCCAGTCGCCGGTAAAGGTCCTGCCCGTAGGGGATCCTTCGTTCGTGCATGTGGTGATGCCGATGTTTCTGTAGATGTCCTTTAATATTCCCTTTTCCATAGCCCAAAAGGCTACGGAGAGAAGGAAGGGGACTTGGGAAGCCAGGGCGCTGCTGAACTGGGTGTCCTGGCTTCCTAAATCCAGGGCGGTCGTGCCTAGCGTTATGTAAGTAGGGGTAACCGGCACTTCATTGTGGGATTATTCTATGGCAAATGTCGGGAGGAGACACCCGATGCGACCGATAAGGCGGGATCGGAGCAGGGCGCTCCAGATCTCTCTCCGGGAGCAAGCAAGGCTCCCATGGAATGAAAATGAAGAGGAGCCACTCGGATCGCAAGGCCGGCGAATGGCCGTCCGATTCCGCGGGCTGGCCGCGCGCATTCCTTCCACAACTTATGGAAGCTTTGGGCTATATCGTTATCCGGCCAAGTTCATCCCCCATGTGATCGCCTACATTCTGGAGCGATATGCCCATCCGGGGATGAGCGCGATTGATCCATTTGCCGGAAGCGGCACCACCGGTCTGGTGGCACGCCTGTATGGCGTCCATTACGAACTGTGGGACCTCAATCCCATGCTCCAGCTCCTCCACGATGTTGCCATCCTTCCGCCTCCCGAGGCCTTGGACGTCGACGCGCTCATCCAGTCCGTCCGCAACTCCTCTTATCGTTTTCGTCCCCGCTGGAAGAACCTGCTCTACTGGTTTCCGGAGCCGATCGTTGAGGTGCTGGAGCGCGCGTTTGGATACTATCATCACGAGGAGGACCCGCGCCGAAAATCTCTTCTTGTCGTTCCCCTGCTGAAGGTTATGCGTGCCTTCTCCTATAATGATCCGCAACGCCAGAAGCTGTCCCGCTCCCCTCTCGCCTTCCGTCGGGTTGCAGAGCTCATGGAAGGAGACTGGCAGAGCCGCTTCTATGCAATGTTGCGGAAGGAGCTGATGGAAACCATACAGCGATTGCGGGAGTATCAAAACCTCTCCCCTCAACGGGTTCAAGCGGTGATCCGCGCGGGCATGGATGCGATAGATTACTCAGCTCATGCGGACGGGACATGGGATCTGCTCATAACCTCTCCTCCCTATCTGCAGGCCCAGGAGTATATCCGAAATTCCAAGCTGGACCTCGTGTGGCTGGGTTATTCGGAGGAGGAGATACGGGGTCTGGCGCGCGCCGAACTGCCCTATCGCGAGGTGAAGCCGATTCCCATCCATTCCCCCACGTATTGGGAATACTGGTCTGGCATTGCCGAAGACTCCATGCGGCGCGTGTTTGA
>JAUQQB010000488.1 GCA_030550075.1 Chloroflexota bacterium
TCATCGCTCTGCTGACGCGGGAAATCGAGGTTCTGGAGCTGGGCCGCAAGATCCAGTCGGAGGCCCAGGCCCAGGTGGAGAAGATGCAGCGGGAGTTCTTCCTGCGCCAGCAACTGGAGGCCATCCGCCGGGAGCTGGGGGAGGCCGATGAACACCAGATGGAAATCGAGGAGTTCCGGCGGAAGATCGAGGAGGCTGAGATGCCCCCGGAGGCCAGGCGGGAAGCCCTTCGGGAGCTGGACCGCATGGCCAAACTGCCATCCGCTTCCGCGGAATATGGCGTGATCCGAACTTACCTGGACTGGATGGTCAACCTCCCATGGAGCAAGACCACTCTGGATAACCTGGACATTACGCACGCTCGCCAGGTTCTGGAAGAAGACCATTACGGCCTTCAGGATGTGAAAGAGCGCATCCTGGAGTATCTGGCGGTGCGTAAGCTCAAGCAGGAACGTGCTCCGCAACTGGAGGAGCTGGAGACCCGGGACTATATCCGCCGGATCCGAGAGGGCGCGATCCTGTGCTTCGTGGGGCCACCGGGGGTAGGCAAAACTTCCTTAGGCCAATCCATCGCCCGAGCGATGGGGCGGAAGTTCACCCGTATGGCCCTGGGCGGCATTCGGGATGAGGCGGAGATCCGCGGCTTCCGCCGGACGTATGTGGGAGCCATGCCCGGGCGCATCATCCAGGCCCTCCGGCGAGTGGAGTCCCGGAACCCGGTCTTCATGCTGGACGAGGTGGATAAGATCGGGGCGGACTGGCGAGGCGATCCATCCTCGGCGTTGCTGGAGGTGCTGGACCCTGAGCAGAACCGAGAGTTCCGGGACCACTATCTGGATGTGCCGTTCGATCTCTCCCAGGTCTTGTTCATCTGCACGGCGAACCAATTGGACACGATCCCCGCGCCGTTACGGGATCGCATGGAGATCATCTTCCTCCCAGGTTACACGGAGACGGAGAAGTTCCACATCGCGATGGGCTACCTGATCCCGCGTCAGTTGCGGGAGAACGGGTTGCTGCCGGGGGAAATCGCCTTCACCGAGGCGGCGGTGCGACGGATCATCCGGGAATACACCCGCGAGGCGGGAGTGCGGAATCTCGAACGGGCCATCGGCCGGGTCTGTCGGAAGGTGGCGACCCGTATTGCGGAAGAGGCCTCGGGGGCTGTGCTGGTTGATGCGGAGGATGTGCCTCGGTATCTGGGCAAGCCATTGTTTACAGAGGAGGAGATCACCCATCGGGTAGAGGTGCCTGGCGTGGCCATCGGCCTGGCGTGGACTCCCACGGGGGGTGATGTGCTGTTCATCGAGGCAACCCGGATGCCCGGGAGCAAAGGGTTCACGCTCACCGGGTCCCTGGGCGAGGTGATGCGGGAATCTGCCCAGGCGGCCCTGAGTTATGTGCGGGCTCACGCGAAGGATTATGGAATCCATGAGCGTTTCTTTGAGCAAAGCGACATTCACATCCATGTGCCTGCGGGCGCTGTGCCGAAGGATGGTCCCTCTGCAGGCATTACGATCGTCACCGCGCTGGTGTCATTGCTCACGGAGCGGCCGGTGCGGCCGGATGTGGGAATGACCGGGGAGATCACGCTGCGGGGGAAAGTACTGCCGGTAGGCGGCATCAAGGAAAAGGTGCTGGCAGCGCATCGGGTGGGCTTACACACCGTGATCCTCCCGAAGCGGAATGAGAAGGATCTGGAGGACGTGCCGGAGGACGTACGCCAGGCTATGCAGTTTGTGCTGGTGGAGACGATCGCTGAGGTCCTTGCAGTGGCGCTTCAGGATCGGCGGAATGGGGCCCAGGGCCCGGTATCGAAGGATGGCGCCCGGCGTCGGGCACCCGCCAAGGCGAAGGCCAGCCGGTCCTCCCGCTGATCGCCGGTCTCGCGAGTCTTCCTGCCACAGGACTTTCGAGGTCGTGGAGATCACTAATGGGATTTGAGGGAGGACGCTAAGGAGGGCATCGCATCCTGAAAATTTCTCCTGCAGCTCTTCGGGCCGCGGGGAGAGGAGGGGCTTGTTCCCGCATTCAGAGAGCGCCTAAATCGCAGATCCTGCAGCCATTCTTGTTTAAAGTCCAGGCTTCCATGTCAGACGCCATGACCACTGTGATGATCATCGAAGATGACCCTCAAATGGCCCGCATGCTGACGATGCTTCTGGAGTTCGAGGGCTATCGAGCTGTGATCTGCTCATCTCCTGAACGAGCTCTGGAGTGCATCCGGGAGGCGCAGCCGGATGTCGTGGTGATGGATTTCTATCTGGGGAAAACGAGAGCTCCTGAATTGTTGCGTTCGCTACGGGAAGACCCGGAGCTTCGGAGCATACGGGTCATCGTTGTTTCCGGGGAGGATCAGGAGGCGGCCGTGCGGGCTGCAGGGGCAGAAATGTTTTTATTGAAGCCTTTTACAGTAGAGGAGCTGGTTGGATACATCCGGCGACTCAGCGAATGGGGATGCTGATTAAACAACTTGCGCCCCACTGCTAAAAATTTTTTTCCTCTGCAGCCCTCCAAGCCCTAGGTGGTCTGTTTGTAAAGCTATGTAGGACTTACGCAGTTCGTTTCCCATGGGGGCTTGGGGGGGGGGGGGGCGGGGCGCCCGACGCCC
>JAUQQB010000489.1 GCA_030550075.1 Chloroflexota bacterium
CCGATCTGGACAGCGCCGGGGCGCTGTTCAGCGAGGGATTGGGCCCGCGCCTGATCTTCTCCCGCATGGTTGCGCTGAGCGGCGCGATCTCACGGTTCTTTGAGGGCTATGTGGAGGCCCTCTGCAGACAGGTGGATCCGAAGCGGGGCGGCTCCGGCGTCCTTTACGCGCTGTATTCCGGCGGGGATGATCTGTTCATCGTGGGGGCCTGGGATGCCCTGGTGGAATTCGCCAGGGCGTTGCGCCGGGAGCTGGGCGCCTATACGGGCGGCCATCCGCGGATCGGCCTGAGCGCGGGCCTCACGCTCCATCAGGGCCGTGAATCGGCCCGCCGGATGGCTGAGATCGCCGGCGAGGCGCTGGAGCTGGCGAAGGGCTATCGCGATCCCGCCCGCGGGCGGGAGAAAGACGCGCTCGCCTTCCTGGACCGGGTGCTGCCCTGGAGGGCCGGTGAAACGTTCGAGAAGGTGGATCAGTGGCGGGCCCGTTTCGTGAAGGTGATCCGGGAAGAAGAGGGGGCCCGGGGAGGGGCCGGGCGCGGGCGTAGCATCCTCTTCGCCCTGATCCGCTGGGCGCTCCGCATCCAGCGCGAGCGGGCGCGATACCCGGATGGGCGGATGATCATCGGGCCGTGGCTCTGGCATTTCCCTTATTTCCTCCGCCGATGGATTCATCTGGCCGGAGAGCGGTCTGCGTTGCGGGAGCTCCTGGAGGAGATGCGCGCCGAATGGGAACGCCTGAGCCCCCGGGAGCAGGGGGAGCAGATCGAGATGGTGTGGGGCCCTGCCGCCCGCTGGGCGGAGCTGCTCACCCGACGATCCTGAGCGGCCTCGATGAGGACATGAATCCCATCTGCGTCCGGGAGGGATGAAGATGGCGAATGCGCAGCCTTTTGATCTCCAGCAAATCGATCGGATTATTCGCGAAGGCCATCCGGAGACCCTGGTGGAGGTCAGTCGTGAGCTGGGGGAGAGGCTCGCCAGGGGCGGGCTCACCACCCATCAGCTCCGTAACCTCTACGGCGAGATCCGCCGCATTATGATGGAGGTGGAGCAGGCGGAGGCGGAGGCCTCGGGGGGCTCCTCGAAGCTGTCGCCCCGGGTCTGGTGGCGGATCCTGCTGCTCAAGCCCCGTATGGCGTATCAGGCCTCCCGTATCCAGCGCCGGGATAATCCGATGCTCCTTCTGAAGGAGGTGCTGGAACGGGCCATCGATCAGATCCAGGAGGATTCGAAGCGGTTCCACCGGTTTGTGGATTTCGTGGAAGCGATCCTGGCTTACCATCGTTATTACCAGGAAGGCCGTCAAGGATAGAGGAAGGAGGGTCCGCGATGACAGCGCGCTTCCGATTGCATGGCCGGCTGTTTCTGGAGGCGGAGATCCATCTGGTCACCGGGCTGCATATCGGCGGGGCGGGCGGCAAGATCGCCATCGGTGGGGTGGATAACCCGATCATCCGGGATCCCCTGACCGAGGAGCCCATCATACCGGGCTCCTCCCTCAAGGGGAAGATGCGCAGCCTGCTGGAACGATGGGGCGGCTATGAGCCCAATCATTCCATCGGCCAGGCCAGGATTCATATCTGCAAAGGGGAAGAAGGCCGGAAACGCTACCCCGATTGCGTGGTCTGCAATGTGTTTGGCGTGCCCGGCGAGATCGATTTCGCCTACCCCACCCGCCTGATCGTCCGCGACGCTTTCCTGGATCCCCGGCACAGGGACCGGTTGCGGGCCGCGGACCTGGACCTGCCTTTCAGTGAGGTGAAGTGGGAGGCCGCCATCGACCGGATCACCTCAGCGGCCGTGCCCCGGCAGATCGAACGGGTGCCCGCCGGCGCTGTTTTCCGCGCCTTCTCCATCCGGACATCAGGACCGTCGACCGGCGAGAATGGCCCGGCGGAGCACCTCGCCCCGCTGATGGTGTATAACCTCTATTTCCCGAAGGATCTCGACTGGTTTGCAAAGGTGATCGAGGCGATGGCCCTGGTGGAGGACGATTACCTCGGCGGCTATGGATCCCGGGGCAGCGGCCAGGTGGCCTTCCGCCGCCTGCGGCTGGGCTATAAGGTCAGGACGAACGATGGCTTCTATGTGCCTTCCATCACCTGGCTGGATCCGTTTCCGGATCTCGTGGCGTTCCGGCAAAACCTCCCGGAAATGCTCCGGGGGATCGGGGCGAAGATCCAATGGGAGGCCTCCGGGCAACCGGGGGCGCGCTGACGGGGCCGCCTTCGCCTGGACATGCGAGACGCCAGGATCGAGGAACTCTCAACGCTTGAGGAAGAGAAACGTGGCGTTTCCTGTTTCCATCACAGTCTATCGTCTGATCCCGACGACCCGGTTCCTGCAGATTCGGGCTGCGGGAGGCGAGGGAACGCTGGAGTTCATCCCCTCCGATACGCTTTTCGCGGCCCTTGTGTCCACGCTGGTGGAATGGTGGGGAGATCCGGCTGCAGAGGCGCTGGGGGAAGCTTTCCGGGCAGGGCGGGAGCCGCCGTTCCTGCTGACGGGCGCCTTTCCCGCACTCCCCCGCCTGCGTTTCTTCCCTCGCCCGGCCTCCTGGTCCCCGGGGCCCGGCAAGAAGGCGCGGCGTCTGCGCTGGGT
>JAUQQB010000490.1 GCA_030550075.1 Chloroflexota bacterium
CCAGCCAGCGCGCCACCGGCGCTGTCCACGGGTGATCGGTGGGCAGATGGAAGACCCGCCCCGCCTGATGGAGCAGGGCGATGGGGATGAGCAGCGCCACCGCCATCCGCCACAGGGGTCGTCCGGTCGTCCATCGCTCCATGCGCATGAGCAGCCGGCCGGCGGCCAGGATCGCTGCCACCACCGCGGTGATGAAATAGGATTCCCCGGCCCCCCATTTGCCGGCCAGCGCTCCACCGGCCGCGGCGAAGACGGCCCAGATGCTGAACAGGGAGAGACGGTCTACATACAGCTCATACAGAACCAGCGCCGCCGCCAGGAGGAGGACGACCGCATGGAGACGAAACCACTGGCTGTAAAGGAAGAAAGCCTGACGATAGTCATACTCATTGATGTTGGCCTCGATAATGTGCAGGGACCAGTAGCCGCCGGTGGCGAGATCCATCAGGGCGAACAGGGCCAGATTCACCGCCGCGAAGGGGATCCCCCAGGTCAGGGCGGCCCGGGGACGGCGCAGGAAGAGATAAGCGAAAACCGCCAGCACCGTGACGATCGCATGCTGTTTGGTCCAGCCCGCTGCCATCAGCGCTAAGGACCCCAGCAGCAGCGACCGTCGGGAAGGGAAATCCTCCTCCCGGGTCAGCGCCAGCACCGTTAGGGTCTCGAAGAGGACCATCATCATATGGCTGCGGGAGAGCGGGCCGATGTGGTAGACATAATTCGAGGCCAGGACCATCCCCCCAGCCCAGACACCGATCATCCACCGCCGGGTCCAGCGCCCGACAGTTAGGCCCACCGCCGCCGCTAACGCGACCGTCGCCGCGGTCGAGAGCAACCGGCCGGCGATCAGGCGGGGGCCCAAAACCCATACCAGGGGAACCGCGAGGAGATGAAAGAGCGGAGGATAATTGGAGGCGTAGAAGGGATACGCCTCGATGTCCCGATACGGCCATTCCCCCCGGGCAAAGTAAACCGCATCGAGCACCTCAAACCCTTCCCCCTGATCATAATCAAAGGGGAATTGGAACAGGGAAACCGTGTAGATCCCGAAGATCACCGCGTAGATGATATAGACCAGAACAACCAGAATCCAGAGGACGGATGTAATGCGTCCGCCGAGAGCTTGCAGGCGCAAGAAAATGGCCACGTTGCGGATCCTCCGCCTCCAATCATGGGATCGGGTGGGCGGCGAAGCTCCCTGCTCTATCCCCTTCCCTGGGTGCTTGCCATACAGCCAGAGACGCTCTAAGCCGGGCGGCCATCGCGCCCCAGGAGCGGCAGGGCCAGAAGGGCAATGATCCCGGCCACCCCCAGCGCCGCCTGCTGCAACGGGCCCCATTCCGCTGAACGGCCCAGACGCATCCAGTTGATCCATATCTGAGCCCCGGCGATCCCTAACGCCATTCCCAGCATCACCACGCCCAGGGCCCGCTTGCTCATCGCTGTCCCTCCACGAAGACCCGGAAGGTCTCCACACCCGCCGCCGCGAACCGCGTCTCAAAGTCTCGCAGCATCCCCGGCTTGGTCGGCTCCTCTGAGAACACGACCTGCCGGAACCCCAACAGCCGATCCTGTCCATCGTGAAAGGCCACCACCACATTGATCCGGCGCATCGGCCCTCCATCGGCGTTGCGCACCTGACCGCGGACCACGAAATCAGCCCCTTCCACCTGCCCTTCTGAGCGAATCAGCTCCACCGGTCCGTAGCGATTTCCGGGCTCCTGGGTCGGTTCCGCCCGGACCACCCGGGCATCTGCCCGGGTGTAACCGGGCGGGATGGTGTTAAAGACCAGGGCGAAGGGGGATCGTCCCCCAGAGATCAGGATGTCCAGTGCAGTTCCAGCGACCCCAGCGCTCAGCTCCCGCCCCTCCCCATCCCGAAGGACGATCTGCACCTGAACGTTCCGCATTGGGTGGGGCTGGGGATTCATCACCTCGCCGATGCAGCTCAGGCTGCCCAGCGCGCTGGCGGCGCATCCGAATCCCTGGATCAGCAAGGGCATCGGTGTGGGGGTTGGAGGGCGCGCCGGTTCCCCCCCTGGGCTTGGGGCCGGGATCACCAGCTCCTGGCCGATTTGCAGCAAGGTGGGATCCGTGATTCCGTTTGCCTCCTGAAGGGAGGATACCGAGACCCCATATTTCAGGGCGATGCCATACAGGGTATCCCCCGGCTGCACCACATAAATGATCGGCGTCGGACTGGGAGTAGGGGTAGGGATCGGAGTGGGAGTGGGCACCCGTACCACCACGGGCGTGCCTGTTGAAGGGATGGTGAACGTCGAACCGGGCGATGAGGAGGGAGTCGGACGCTCCGAAACCACCCGCCCACACGAAATCAGAATGAGGGCGAGTGTCAGGACCCCCCTTCCCTTCTTCCTCCCTCCTTCGCGGACAGAACCTCTCGCCGGAACCATCATTGGATTGGATCCCCCCAATATCTGAGGTCCAGCGCTCTTGATTATAACTAGAGTCTGGCAAATCGAGGCGAAGGAGCGTAACGAATCAGCTTGGCCCCATTTGGTTCGGAGCTCCTGCGAAGAGCCGGAAAGGGCCCCACCCCCCTTCATCCCCCCTCCCCACGGCCCCCGGGTCGTGGGGAGG
>JAUQQB010000491.1 GCA_030550075.1 Chloroflexota bacterium
GACATCCAGGATCTCCCCGCCCCCCAGGGTCATGGAGGGCGAGGGCCAGCGGAGGATGAAACGATCCCCGGGGGCCGCAATCGTCGGACGGCTGAGGACGATCTGGGCGAGCCCGGACTCCCCCGGCGGCAGGTCCTCCCGATCCAGCAACCGGACCCGAGCCATGATCTGGGCTGCCCCGTGGAAGAATTTCACTTCAGCGAAATGAGGAAGCGGACGGGGGGAGCCTTCCCAATGGATCAGATACACATCCAGAAGCTCGGTAGGTTGGAACACTCCGGGAACGGTCACCCAATCCCCCCGGCGCAGGTCTTCCGGAGCGACCCCACTGAGGTTGATGGCTGTCCGGGAGCCCGGGAGGGCCTGCTCCACCCGACGGCGATAGGATTGCAGGCCCCGAATGCGAGCCCGACGCCCGGCGGGCCACAGCTCCACCTCCTCCCCAACTCGGAAGCAACCATCCAGCAGGGTGCCCGTCACGACGGTTCCAAAGCCCGGCATTGTGAAGGCGCGATCGATGGAAAGACGTGCTCGCCCCAGGTCCGGACGCGGCGGACGGCTCTCCAGGATCCCCTGGAGGGCCTCCACCAGCCGCTTCAGGCCTTCCCCAGTGCGCGCAGAGACCGGAATGATTGGCGCCTCCTCCCAGCAGGTCCCCCGGAGCATGACGCGGACATCCTCTTCTACCAGGGCCCGCCATTCCTCGTCCACCAGGTCGATTTTGTTCAGGGCCACCACGCCGTTGCAGACCTCGAGCAGGGTGAGGATCGCGAAATGCTCCTGGGTTTGCGGCATCACGCCCTCGTCGGCGGCGATCACCAGGAGGGCCGCGTCGATACCGCCTACCCCGGCCAACATGTTCTCGATGAAGTCCATATGACCCGGAACATCTACGATCCCTACGGTCTCCCCAGCGGGCAGGGTCAGCCAGGCAAAGCCCAGGTCGATCGTCATCTCCCGGATTTGCTCTTCTTTCAGGCGATCCGGGTGGATACCCGTGAGGGCTTCTACCAGAGCGGATTTCCCATGGTCGACATGGCCCGCCGTGGCGATCACCGGCATACGGACCCCTCCTGTTCCATCCCTATCCTCAGCCTCTGAAAAGCATCACGACGCATCGGTTCAGCCGCCTGGGGTTTCCCGAAAGCTTTGCTTCAAGCGATTGATTCGCTGCTCATGGTTCTGGCTCCAGGAACGGGCTCCATCCTGCAGGTGGCGAACCCATTCCTCCTGTTCCTCCAGCAGCCCGCGAAGGATCTGCTCCAGACGCGGCCACTGGCGTTCCAGATGCTCCATCCGGCCTTCCAGATCCCGATGCTCCCGCGTGTGCTCCGCCCAGCGCTCCTCCCGCAGGAGGTTCAACTGGTGGAAGCGTTTCTCCTGGGCCGTCTGCCATTCCTCCCACTCCTGTTTCAACCGGGCCTCGCTCAGCCGCAGCAGTTCCCCCATTTCCTTCAGACGATGCTCCCAACCCTCCCGGAGCGTCCGCAGCTCCTCCAGCGCCTGACGGCTCTCCCGAGCCAGGTCCTGCAACTGATGAAGGACTGCGTGGTAATCCTCAATACGGGTCAGTCGCTCCTCGACATGCTGCTCCAGCCGGCGGAAGGCTTGACCGTGCTGCAGATCTGCCAGACGGAGGGCTTCCACATGCTCCCCCAGCTCCTCCAGGCGGATCTCGATGGGTTCCAGACGACGAGGGAGTTTTCGCACCTCCTCTTCCAGGGATGGAAAACGCTGCGCCAGCTCCTCGATCCGCCTTCGGTGATCCACCTGCCCCTGCTCGATGTCGGCGACCCGTTTAGCGGTCTGACGGGCCTGCTCCTCCAGGTAAGTCAGGCGAGGCCGCGTTTCCTCCAGGGCGCGGCTGATCTCCTCGATGCGCCGGGACTGAGCCTGCAATTGCTGGAGCAGGCGGTCCTGCTCCGCGCGACGGGAGGCCAGTTCCTGCTCGACCCGCTCCAGACGGGGCTTGAATTCCTGAAGGGCCTGGACGGAGCGCTGGAGATCGTTGATCTGAAGCTGTAATGCGGTCTGGCTCTCGCGGAACTGCCGTTCCAGCTCCCCCAGGCGCCGGTCGAGGACGGCCATCATCTCCTCCCGAAGGCGGGTCAAGACAGGCTCCATCTGAGCCGGACGAGCGGCCTGGGCCTGGATGACCATCAGAGCATCTGTGAGCTGACGGATCTGCTCCCGGGCCTGATCCAGAAGGACGGTCAACTGGTCCACTCGCTGCTGGAGGAGCGCGATGGTCTCTTTATCTTTGCGACGCTCCTGCTCCAGCCAGAGGACCGTTTGCCGAGTCTGGGCAAGCTCCATTTCGATCCGGGGCTGCACAGTTCACCTCCCAAACAGAAGATTTGCCTGTTAGCAATTCCGCAGCCAACATTCTCTCCTGGGTCTTTAGAGAGTGTCTGAGAATTTGGGTCATGTTCACCGTGATCCGCTTTTATGCCTCTCCCCACGTCCCAAAGGGCCGTGGGGAGAAGGGAATCTGGAATTTGGGGGTGGGGGGGGCCGGCGCCTACGTCGGGACCCCCCCCCCCCACAAACCACAAGCAAGCTGCAGGTAGAGGAAAGCCACGGTGGAATGAGAGAAGT
>JAUQQB010000492.1 GCA_030550075.1 Chloroflexota bacterium
CGCGCGCCGAAGGCGCGCGACTCCCCCAAAAATGGGGGGTGGGACCATTCTACCTCTTCTCGCGAGCCCCGAACTGCGTAACTCCTAACCCTTTCGATCCCTCATTCTACCAGAAGCCTCCCTCCTCCCGCACCAGCGGCTCCAGGTATTCGATCTCCACCTCGTGGCGGGACCAGAGACGTTCCTCCTCCCAGGCCTCGGCGATCACCCGATAGCGCCCCGGAGGGAGCTGCCGCAGCATGGATTCCGCCGCATCCAGCGCCTCCCGGCTTTCCAGCGGGGCCTCGAAGAGCTCCATCACGTTCATCAGGCAGCGGACCTCATGGGGCGCCAGATCTACGGTCATTTCTCCCAGGGGGAGTGAAAGAGGCCCTTCCAGGCGGAGCGAAACCCGCAGCGAGACCGGCCGGTCCAGATCCGAGACCACCCAGATCTCCCGGAAGGGCGGCTGGCCGACCCCAGCCCGTTCCACATACGGGACAATGGACACCAGCACCGGGCTGGAAGCCTGCTGAAGGGCGAAATATCCCCGCTTGGGGACCCGTTCCACGTCCAGCACGGCCCAGGTGATCCCTTCCCAGGGTTCCACGAACATAAAGTGGAAATACCCGACGATCCTCCCCTTGGCCCGCCGGTAGGTATGGATGGCGAACTCGATCAGCCGGGCCTGGTAGCGCTGGCTGTTCTCAACGAATGCTTCCAGGCTCGCGCCCATCTCAATCCCGGCCACCCGGAAGGTCTGCTCCGGCTGGAAGTTGTGATAAACCCAGGTCTCCCATTTCGGTGGCCAGGCGTCCGTTCCCAGGACCCGGCGGAGCAGCTCGGCGCGGGGCAGTGCCTGAGCGCCGAACTCTGAGGGCAGCGGCGCCCCAGGCAGCGCCTGGAAATCCCGCATGTGCCCCCAATACCAGCCCGAGTAAACATGTTCCCGGAAATCCGAGGCCTCCTTCACCAGGCGGGTGGGATCCGCGGCGCGGATGGCCGCCGCCACCACCGGGGCCAGGGTGCGCCGGTTGTGGGTGGGCTCGTTGTGGGCGCACCAGAGGAAGATCGAGGGATGGGTGCCAAAGTGATCCACCATCGCCCGGGCCTGGCGCACGGCTTCCTGCGCGAACGCTTCATCCTCCGCATAACCCCACTGGAGGGGGAAATCCTGCCACACCAGGATCCCTTCGCGGTCGCATGCATCGTAGAAAGCGGGATGGGTGAGATGGGCATGCACCCGGACCGCGTTCAGGTTCGCTTCCTTCAACAGCCGGACGTCGCGGGCGGCATCCTCGGGGGTGTAAGCGGCCAGCCACTGGGTGGGGATGATATTCGTGCCCCGCAGGAAGACCCGGCGGCCGTTCAGGATCAGCCACCCATCCTCCTGGGCGAGGGTGCGAAACCCCATTGGAACCCCAAGGCGGTGATCCCCGCACAGGACTTCCAGGCGGTAGAGATGCGGAAAGCCTCGCTCCCAGATCTCCCAGCGGGGGAGATCCGGGAGGTCCCAGATCAGGGAAACCCGCTGTCGTCCCGCGCGCAGGTCGATCGTTCGCGTCGTCGTTAACGGCTCTCCCTGGAAATTCTCGGGGTGCAGAGAGAGGCTGACCTCGGACGACCCCGCCTTCCGGGCGTCGAGTGTGAGATCCACCTGAAGCCGCCAGCCTTTGGGGTGGGGGAAGGCGAAAGGGGTAACGTGCAGCAAAGCGACCGGCCCGGTTTCGAAAACCGTGACCCCGCCCCACAGACCGCCTGTGCCCTTCTCCTGACCGCGGGGCGTGGTGCCGCCGGGGCGGCAGTCGTGCTGGCCAAAGATCCCTTTGATCTGACGCTTCAGGCGTGGCCAGACGGTCCCATATGGCTCCTTTGGGGCGGCCACCCGAAGCCAGAGGGTATGGGGCTCGCGGGGGAGCTCCAGGAGCCATGGCTCGAAGTAGCCTTCGTGGATCCCCAGGGGCGTTCGATCCGCCCAGGCCTCACAGAAGTAATCCGCCACCACGCGGGCCCATCGGCGCGCCCCTGTCGCCGCCGGCAGATCCAGGCGATACCACCCGACCTCCGCCTCCAGGCCCTCCAGAGTCCATTGATGGGGAAGGGACACTTCGCGCCAGCCGGTCGCGGGGAGCTCCTCGGGGGATGTGGCGGGGTGGGGCAGAAACATCGCGCGCATGGGAGATCCTCCTCGAAGAAGTGGAGCATGCAGATTAATGGCTGGGAACCAGAAGGATAGGGGCGCGGGTGTCCGCCATGACGCGGGCTACGACGCCCCCTGCCCACAGGCTGGCCAGACCGTACCGGCCATGGGTGGCCATCGCCAGCAACAGATCTCGATGGGTAGCGCGGATGATTTCCGTGGATGGGTCGCCCCGCCGGATTTCCAGCGCGATCCTCAACCCGTATTCTTTCTCCAGCCGCTGACCCACCGCCTGGAGGTATTCCGCTGCCGCCTCCGCTTCCAGATCCAGTAGAGCAGCCACCGTGCTGGGCAGGAAGGCGGCGACTGATCGCTGCTCGGAGCGGAGCGTGGCCACGGTCGGAACCACAATCATCAGGTCCATCGGAACGCGGCATCCCACGGCGATCGCCGCTGCCAT
>JAUQQB010000493.1 GCA_030550075.1 Chloroflexota bacterium
GGATTCCGATCTACGAGGCCCAGTTCGAGCGCTTTCAGGCCTTGATGGGAGATCTGGAGGCGGCGTTCCGCCGCCAGCGAGAGGCCCTTGACGTTCAGTCGTGCTGACGTCGAACCCCAAAGGGATGGGAGCTTACGCAGCTGGTCTCTGGCGGAGAGGAGTCGAGGAGCTTCTCCTCTTAAACCCGGGGAAGGGGCCAACGGTCTAACTCCTGGGGATAGCGAGGCGAAGTCCTTGCGCGGTGATAACAACCTTTGTGGAGAAGAGGATCATGGGCAACGGTGGGGAGATCGGGATTATCGGTTTAGCCGTCATGGGCCAGAACCTGGCCCTCAATTTCGCCCGGCATGGGTTCCGGGTGTGCGTCTACAACCGGACCGCGGAGCGAACGGAGGCGTTCCTGCGGGATCGCGTGCGGGAGGAGCCGATTACCCCTGCCTACACGCTGGAGGAATTCGTGCGCTGTCTGGAGCGCCCCCGCCGGATTCTGCTGATGGTCCAGGCCGGGTCGGCGGTGGATCAGGTGATCGAGGCGTTGCTTCCCCTGCTGGAGCCGGGGGATCTGGTGATGGATGGGGGCAACTCCCATTACACCGATACGGAACGGCGCATGCAGCGGCTGGCCGCCCATGGGATCCAGTTCCTGGGGGTGGGGATCAGCGGTGGGGAGAAGGGGGCGCTGCTTGGCCCCTCGATTATGCCCGGTGGGTCCCCCGAGGCCTATGGGATGGTGGAGGGGATGCTCACCCGCATCGCGGCGCGGAGCGAGGAGGGCCCATGCTGCGCCTATATGGGCCGGGGTGGGGCGGGTCATTACGTGAAGATGGTGCACAACGCCATCGAATACGCCTTCATGCAGGGCATCGCGGAGGCCTATGATTTCATGAAGACCGCTCTGGGGATGTCGATCGAAGCTATCGCGGAAACCTTTGAGCGCTGGAATGAGGGAACCCTGAACGCTTTCCTCACCGAGCTGGCTGCCCGCGTCTTGCGATACCGGGATCCCGAGAGCGGGGATCCGCTGGTGGAGCGGATCCTGGATCGCGCGGAACAGAAGGGGACGGGACGGTGGGCAGCTCAGAGCGCGCTGGAGTTAGGGGTTCCCACCCCCACGCTCACCGCAGCGGTCTTTGCGCGAACGATCTCCCACTTCAAGGCAGACCGGGAGCGAATTGGGGCTACGTTCCCATGGCCGGATCGTCATACGGGGCCTTTCTCAGGGGAGATCCTCTCCGACCTGGAGGCAGCGCTGAATGTGGTGGTGTTAGCGGCCTTCTCTCAGGGGCTCTGGCTGTTAAGCGAAGCTTCGCGGGCCTATAACTATGGAACAGATCGGGCGGAGGTCCTGCGGGTCTGGCGGGCGGGCTGCATCATCCGCGCCCGCTGGCTGGGGTTCCTGCGAGAGGTCGTGCGGGAGGACCCGGAGGATCCGCATCTTCTGTTCAGCGCACGCTTCCGGGCCGAGCTTCAGCGTCGCCTGCCGGCGGCGGGGCGCATTCTACAATGGGCATTTGAGGCGGGGATCCCCATGCCGGCGCTCAGCACGGCGGTGGATTACGTGCTCGCGATGCGCCGCTCCCGGTTGCCGGCCAACCTGATCCAGGCCCAGCGGGATGCCTTTGGCGCTCACACCTACGAGCGGATCGATCGGCCCGGCGTGTTCCATACGGAGTGGATGGATTGAAAGGCCGGCGCCCGAAGTTCGACTTCGGAAACAGGAGCTGTGAGGAGGAGCCCGATGAGCTATCTCGAAACCCTGTTCTCGCTGAAGGGAAAGGTGGCCTTGCTCACCGGCGGGGCGGGCGTTCTGGCCGGCGCGATCGCTCGGGGTCTGGGCCGGGCAGGAGCCTGTTTGGTGCTCACTGACATCAGCCCCCTGGAAGAGCGTCTGGCGGAGTTGCAGGCCGAGGGCCTGGAGGCCTGCGGTTACCGGATGGATGTGCTCAACCGGGCGGAGATCGAAGCGGTGGCGCAACGGGTTCGACAGGAGGTGGGCCCGGTGAGCATCCTCATCAACCTGGCGGGTGGGAATATGCCGGAGGCCACCGTCGGGCCGGAACGCTCGTTCTTCGATCTGCCTCTGGAGGCCCTGGAGAAAGTGGTGGCCCTTAACCTCTTCGGCGGGGCGATTCTCCCGAGCCAGGTCTTCGCCCGACAGATGGTCGAGGTTGGAGAGGGGGTGATCATCAACGTCTCCTCCATGGCGGCTTTCCGCCCTTTGACCCGCGTGGTGGGTTACGCAGCGGCGAAAGCGGCGGTGAGCAACTTTACTCAGTGGCTGGCGGTGCATCTGGCCCAGGAATATTCTCCCAAAATCCGCGTGAACGCCATTGCTCCGGGTTTCTTCCTCACTCAGCAGAATCGATATCTGCTTCTGGATGAGCAGGGGAATCTCACCCCTCGGGGCCGAGCGATCATCGAGCATACGCCGATGGGCCGCTTCGGGGACCCAGAGGATCTGATCGGCACGGTGATCTGGCTGGCCTCTCCCGCCAGCGCCTTCGTCACCGGGGTCGTGGTGCCCATTGATGGGGGGTTCAACGCTTACGCCGGGGTTTGAAGGGATGGAATGGCCGCTG
>JAUQQB010000039.1 GCA_030550075.1 Chloroflexota bacterium
GGCGCCTTCGGCGCCCCGCTCCGCCCCCAAAGCCCCCATGGGAAACGAACTGCGTAAGTCCTACTTTATCTTTAATCCCCCTCCCCACAGCCCGAAGGTCCGTGGGGAGGGGGATAGGAGAGTGGGGCTATCCGGCTCTCCCCGCTTGTGCACCTTGTCCACACTTGCGAGGTAGAGATGAGCCGGGTTGTTTTGAATCGGATTAGATCCCTTCAATGGGTGATCCAGTCTGAAACCCAGAAAATCGCTAACCGCGTAACCTCTATCGAAACCGGCGGGGCATATGGATTGCTCGATAAACCCGATAATGGCGATCATCAAATAGGATCTCTACGTTTCCAAAGGCCCGTTCAATGATCGAGTGATAGGGCAAAACCACCGCCCCGACCAGATAGAGCCGCCCTCCCGGGCGCAATATAGAGGGGGCGTCATATACGAACTGTATGGCCACCTCACGTTCAACTCCAAAGCCCTGATGGATCGGTGGATTGGTCACCACTACATCGAACTGCTCGCCACGCACCCCATCGATCACGTCGCTGAGGCGGACCTCTACATGCGGCAGGGAATAGAGCGCCAGGGTGCGGCGGCTCGCCTCAAGGGCTGCAGCGCTGATATCGACCATGACCACTTGACCCTCTCGCGCTTCATGGCCGGCGATCACTCCCACAATGCCATACCCACACCCCAGATCCAGAACGTGATCCCTGGGGTGGATTTCCATCTGCTCAAGGAGATGTCGGGTTCCCACATCCAGAGCGGACCATGAGAACAACCCGGGGCGGGTGACAAAGCGCCAGGCGCGGCCCCGAACGACCGCTTCTCGCTCCACGAAATCATCTCCAGGCGGCTCCAGGTCCACGTGGCCTGGACGAGTAGCCACAGCCACGCGGTAACCGCTTCCATATGCCCACACTGGAACCCGGCCGAAGAGATCCCGGGCGTAAGCGATGATGCTCTCGATGCCACCCCGTTTCGGCCCAGCCAGATAGAGCCGCCCTCCCGGCTTCAGCGCCCAGGCCGCGAGACGCACCAGGCGCTGAGCCAATTCTTTGCCTTTGGGGATGTTCAAAAAAACTACATCGAAGGTGCCGAGCTCAATAAGGGAATATCCATCACCGTGGAGGATGGTGGCACGCCCTTCGAAACCGTTCATCGCCATTGTGCGTCGAGTGGCTTCCACGGCCAGGGCATGGTCGCTGGCCAGGAGAATCCGACCGGAGGTGCGTCGGGCAGTTAGCACCCCCAGCCATCCCACCCCGCAGTTCAGATCGAGGACATGATCCTCGGGGCCGATCTCCATGACCTGGGCGATGAGGGCGACTCCCGGATCGATATGGCTCCAGATCTCCAGGCCAGGCTTTCCTGCCCAGCGGACCCGTTCATTGCCGATGCGATCCTCGAATTCCCGCCAGATGTAGTAATCTGTGACACCCATCGTGGCTTCGCCGAATCAGCCCTGCACGGACCCAGAGGCCATTTATGATGGATGGGGATATAAACACGAAGTGGGCGAGGCCGTGGAACGAGACCCCGCCCACTTCAACTTGAGTGGAGGCGGCGGGAATCGAACCCGCGTCCGGAAGATTCGATCGCCGGTGTCTACAGGCTTATCCGGTTCTTCCCCTCTCGCCGACCGGTCCTCCAACCGGCAAGGTCTCCGGCCGGCCAGCCCCTTCGGTCTTAGGCAGCCTTCCGAGGCGCCAGGCCGCCGCACGCCGACTTTGTCCCACCCGATCCGGCCCCGTCGGCGATGGGTCCGGTCGAGCGGGTCCCCTCATCGGGGGACCGTCCCCTCACGCTGGCTTAGGCGGCCAGCGGGAGAGCCGCGTAGTCGCGGTTGGCACTTGTTGTTTGCCCGGGTTGTTCACGGGGTCCGAGCGGCCCCGACCTGCCACCGATGATCTGCTTCCCCCGTCGAGCCCTTTTCGCCCCCTCACAATTTATTATATCGCAGGTCGTGATTCCTGACGAAGTCCAGTCGGGCCTCAGGATCCCCTTCTTCTACTCCTAATCGCCTTCCCATAGGCTGTTGAGAAAGGCCATCCTGGCACATTGGGTTTCTTCTTGAGGGCACTCGGTTCCACCTCCAACCGAGCATCTGTCAGCTTCAAAACCGATTCCCCGCACCACCCAAGCTGCCAGATGCAAATACCACCGCACTTGCTTCCATCCCCTGCCAAAACAACCCTACAAAGGCCATGGCCCTTGTGCTTCCCTCCGGACAGGAATTTTCGTGGCCTGGGGAGAAAGGAGAGCTGGAGGCTTGGGAGCTGCCTTCGGCGGCCCGCCCAGTCCTAAAAGCCCCTGAGGACAACAATAACTGAGTATCCGTCAGCCACGCCCCGGTTTGCTCTGGATTGCCCTCCCTTGACCCTTCCTCTTGAAATTTGTAGAATGGGTTTGCGTCTTTCCTCACATTCCCCGCTGATATGGAATCCCTTAGGGAGGTGCGCGGATGACCTGGCATGGGCTCACGCCATTTGAGTTCTATGCGGTGTTGAGCGTGCTCGGGGTGGCCGTGGTGAGCCTGATCTTCGCCTGGATCCTCCGGTCGGAGGTCATAAGCCGCCCGAAAGGCACGCCGAAGATGCAGGAGGTCTGGGAGGCCATCCGGGAGGGCGCCGAGGCCTACCTGCGCCGGCAGCTTATGAGTATCCTGCCGTTCATGGGTCTTCTTAGCGTATTGCTGTTCCTCAGTATCTACATCGTCCCTCCCTCTCCAGAAGCGCGGGAGGTCTTTCCCCAGCTCGATGAGAACACGCTGCGGCTGGTGATGGGACTGGGCCGGGCGGCGGCGTTCATTCTGGGCGCCGGGTTCTCCCTGGCGGTGGGTCAGCTGGGGATGCGAATGGCGGTTCAGGGGAACATCCGGGTGGCGGAGGCCGCGCGAACCGAGGGCTATGAGGCGGCCCTGCGCCTGGCCTATCGGGCTGGCACCATTACCGGGATGCTGACCAACGGTCTGGGGCTGTTAGGCGGCTCCATCATCTTCCTGATCTTCGGCATCGCTGCTCCGGATGCCTTGCTGGGCTTCGGGTTCGGTGGGACGCTGCTGGCCCTGTTCATGCGAGTGGGCGGCGGTATCTACACCAAAGCCGCGGATGTAGGGGCGGACCTGGTGGGCAAGGTGGAGATGGACGTCCCTGAAGACGATCCCCGCAATGCCGCCGTGGTGGCGGATCTGGTGGGGGACAACGTGGGCGACTGCGCCGGGATGGCCGCGGACATCTTCGAGTCCTATGAGGTGACCATGGTCTCAGCGATGATCCTCGGGCTGGCCGTCCGGGCGGTGGACCCGAACCATTCGATGGTGTGGATCATCTTCCCACTGCTGGCCCGAGCGGTGGGGGTGATCGCCTCGATCATCAGCACCTATACGGTGGGCGGCGTGGCCGGGCGCCGGGGGGATGCGCTGCGGGCCATCAGCCGGGGCTTCTTCATTGGGGCGGTCCTCTCCTTCCTGGGCTTCGGGACCATCGGGCTTCTCTACGCCAGGGACTGGCGGGTGGTGGCCTCGACGACGGTGGGGCTGATCCTTTCCATTGTGATTGAGCGGCTGACGGACTACTTCACCAGCACCGAGCAGGCCCCGGTGGGCGAAATCGAAAAAGCCACCCGCGCCGGGCCGGCCACTACGATCCTCAGTGGCCTGGCTGTGGGTTATGAATCCACGGTGTGGGCCATCGTGGTCATTGCCCTCACCATCGCGACCTCCACGCTGATCTACTGGGGTCTGTCGCCGGTCTATGTGCTCTACGGGGTCTCCCTCACCGGCATCGGCCTGCTCATGCTCACCGGCAACGTCGTAGGGATGGATTCCTATGGACCGGTGACGGATAACGCGGGCGGGATTGCGGAGATGGCCGGGCTGGAAGAATCCGCTCAAGAGGTGCTGGCGGACCTGGATGCGGTGGGCAACACGACCAAGGCCACCACCAAGGGCCTGGCCATCGCCACGGCGGTGATCGCGGCGGTCGCCCTGTTCGGCTCCTACCTCACAGATGTGAGCAAGGTTCAGGCCCAGCTGGGCCAGGTTCCCACTCTCCAGGACATCGGGATCCGGATCGATCATCCGCTGGTCTTCGTGGGCCTGCTGTTGGGCGGGGCGCTGCCGTGGTTGTTCTCCTCCTTTGCCATCCGGGCCGTGAGCCGCGCCGCCACCCTGATCGTGGAGGAAGTGCGGCGCCAGTTCCGCATCCCTGGGGTGCTGGAGGGCACGGTCAAACCCGACTATGCGCGGGTGGTCTCGATCTGCACCCTGGCGGCCCAGAAGGAGCTCCTCTCCCTGGCGCTGCTCTCCGTGGCCACCCCGCTGGTGGTGGGCCTGGTGCTCCAGGTGGAAGCCCTGGGGGCTTTCCTGGCCGGGTCCATCCTGGTGGGGCAGCTCCTGGCGGTCTTCATGGCCAACGCTGGGGCCGCATGGGACAACGCGAAGAAGCGGGTGGAAAATGAACCGCGGGACCCGGCGCGCAACCTGGGCAAGGGAAGCGAGCGCCACAAGGCCAGCGTGGTCGGCGACACAGTCGGCGACCCCCTGAAGGACACCGCCGGGCCGGCGATCAACCCGATGATCAAGGCCGTCAACCTGGTCTCCGTGTTAGCCGCGCCGATCATCGTCCAGTTCCGGGGTGTGCTCACCACGGGGACCATGCTGGCCATCGGTGCGGCGGTGGTGGTGCTCCTAACGGTTCTCCTGTGGGTGGTCTGGCAAAGCAAGCGGGAAGTGCCCGAACTGGCCGGCGCCCCGGCTTCGGGATCGGGGCAGTGATCAACAGCCAGGAACGGGCTGCTGCGTTCGCTTGAGCGCCATCTCGCTGAGAATCCGGGTCGCTTCACAGGGGCACCCTGATCAGAGATTGATCAGGGTGCCCCTTTTTGATAGCGCGAGTTCAAAGAGACGCTGAGGTGGGACAGGAAAGATTAACGGAACCAGAGCTTCACTAACACATCCCGTCCCCACGCCATAATTTCCCCACCCCGCAATGTTCGACCAGCGATGATTCCTCCACTAATGTCAATTCCTGGCGTCAACATATCCCCCATGGGTATCCCAATCGCTCCGACGGTCAACCCTGCTCCAGTCAGCGCCTGTCGGATGGAGTCCTGGCGCGATAGATGCCATCGAGGATCGAGAGGGGGCTGAGCCTCATAGTATACGACCGCTTGCTCATCGCTCACCCGAGCCCAACCCAGGCGGAGAGAGACCCCGAAGCCCTGCTCCAAGGCGGGGCGCAGAACGACATCCAGCTCGGTCTCCACTTCAGAACGCGGCGTTGCCGTAGGCCGCGGTGTCCGGGTCGGAGTCCGCGTTGGCGTCCAGGTCGCCGTGAGCGTCGGCGAGGGGAGCGGTGAGGGGGTTGGCGAAGGACGGGGCGTCGGGGTCGGCGGCGCTGGGGTGCGGGTGGGGGTGGGAGAGGGAGGCGGCGAAGGAGAAGGAGTGATGACCGGCGTCAGCACGGGCGCAGCGCATGCCGCCAGAATGAGAAGCCACACCCCAAGGATCGAAATGCGACGCAGGAGGAATGGGAAACCCGAATTTGAGACCAGGGAACATGATGAATAGTAATTCGGAGTCATCAGCTTAGCTCCATATCCGGTGAGATCCCTGGCCGCAAGTCTGCCTTCTGCACCCCCTTGGCAGGGGGATGGACGGCTGTCTTGCCGTCCATCCCCCGCCCGCCCATAGAGAGAGCCGATCAGTAGTTGCGCATGATCAAGGGGAGGAAGATTCGACCCCGCGCCGGAAGGATCAACAGACGATAGCGGGCGTCGCAATGGGCTCCGCTATACCCTGCACGGATCTTCAGGTAATATGTGCCGGATGCCTCCGGCGTCCACCAAAGATCCCGGTTCCCGTAGAACCACCAGGAGTTTACAGGCGACTCATTAGGATTTCGATAAAGCTCAATATCGCCATAAACCCCCCAGCCCGTATCAAAGATACGAATAAGGTAGGGGACCCCCACATCCGAGGCCGGGACTGTGAAAGAGATCCAATCGGTATCGGTAATGGTGTGGAAGGTGTGCGCCTGGATCCCGGTATAGAAGCGAGCCTGCCCCCACTCATCATCCGGCTCGTAGTCATCCGCGCTGACGGGTGGGGGCGGCGGCTCCGATCGGGAGACCGTATGCCCCTGAGCGTTGATGTAATCCACGCGCCCCCGGACACAGGTGTGGTCCATCCGAATGGGACTGCAATCATCCCAGAAGCCGCCCGCGAAGTCCGCGGCATAAGCCCCATCCGTTCCAGTTCGCACCGTCCGACCCCGGATATCCTGGGGAGACGAAGTCCAGCGGACCACGAAGGCCTGAACCCAGTCATTCGCCGGGCCGGAGCCGGTAATGCGCTGGTTCGTAGAATCGCGGCCCACCGTCAGGGATGGAACGGTCAGATCCGCAGCGTCCCCATCCCCAGTTTGGATCTGCAAACGGTCTCCCACTTGTAGGGATATTCCCAAGTTCCGGTCAAACATTGGGCTGGCCGAGGCTATGGTGGTAGTCAGGACAGATGCACCGCGTTGCACAGTGATGGTCACTGGAATGGAGCCTGCGATGGGCCGGCTTTCTACCACTCCCCAAACCCGTCCTTCCCAGCTTGCCCATACAGTGAAGGCGCTGAGAGGACGATACAGGTAGATGCCCGGCCAGGGGGTCGAGTCCCAGATGAGACCGAATGTTGCAGCGTGGCCATCGCTATCGAAGACCCAGAAATCCGCCTGGTCCATCCCGCCCGCCTGGGCGTTGGGGAAGCTGAGGGTAAAGCTGCCGCCGGCGATGTTTCCCTCGGCGCAGAAATTAGAGTAACTTGCCCATTCGCTACCCCAGTATAGGCTATCCCGCCGGTAATCGCGAAGATAGGCAACCACTCGGGCCGCGCTCGCCTGCCCTCGCAACTGACCTGTTCCCCCATCCAGCCGCGCCGTCAACGTATAGATGGTGGTCTGCTCCGTAGTCCGACCATCCGTAACCTCCACCCGATCCCCCGGTGTGGCACTATAGAAGGATGCCCAGAATTCTCCTCCCCACCCCGACGGGCTAACTGTAGATTGCCCCTTCACGCTATTATCCGGAGCCTTTAGAGTGATAGTAACTACCGTCGCCGATGGATCTCCCCAATAACCGGACAACCCCGTTGAATAACCTGAGCGTTGAGGATGTTCGATGATCAAAATCGGAACGTATCGCCAGAGATATTGAATGTTCCCATCCCGATCTATAATCCTAATATTCACCTCATCTCCGCGCTCCAGATCAAGAGGGGTGCTCATGCTGAAGTGGCCATTCGCATCACTGGTCGTCCCCTGGCATACGAATTCATAGGCACAAGTGTTAGCCACCGGATAACTGGTAGCCTTGTAGAACCATCCCCGGATCCGATGATTCGGTGCAGTAACTCCGGAAATCTGATTGGCCACCCGGTCAAAGGACAGTTGCAAAGATGTCACCGTCATCTGCAGGGTCACCCCCGGGCCGGTCACGGAGATTACATCCCCAGGCTGCATCCGGTCCGGATACCAGCTCACAAAGAAGGATCCGCTCCCGCTCGTTGTCCGTGTCGTGGAGCTGATCACTGTGCCTCCTCGCCACAAAGCGGCCGTGAAAGGGGTTTCGGGCGGGAGGATGCCGTAGAAATAATCTCCTCCCAGGCGGGCTTCCAGATGGAAAGCGGAGACATCCACGAAGGTGCTATTTCCATTCCCATCCCGGGCATATACCCATCCCTTGGCCTGCCCGTCGAAATCCTCTGGGAAGCTAATTGTGAAGTTGCCCGCCCCATCGGTCCCGCCGGTGCGAGTGATCGGTGTGATACTGCACAGATCCGGGTTAAGCAATTGCAACACGGCCTCCACGCTCCGACCCGGCTCGGTCTGGCCAGCCACCTGATCGGTTTGCGGATTGGCCCAGGCCTTCAAAGGTGCCACCACCGTCTGCGCCGTCCGGCCGTCGGCGCTGACCTCTACCACATCCTTTGGCCGCAATGTCCAGGCATAGCCGGAGGTTCCTCCGCAGGTCGAGCCCAGATAGGGGGGATAGAAGGAATAGTTACCGTTAGAGTCACTGGTCGTGGTTTGCTCAACAATCTTCCGCCCTCCCCGATAGACCCGCAGGATCACCGGGATCCTCGGATCCGTGCGGCCGGTCACATAGGTATATGAAGACCAGGGCGGGGCGTAGACATCAATGCTGGGATTGGTGGCCTGGATGCTCACACCAGCGCTTTGCAGTGTCGACTGGGTCGGCGCAATGCTTAAGGCTTGGAACTGATCGCGCACCGCTTTCGCTCCCGCGGTCACGCAGGAGGGAACATCCGAGCTGCTGACCAACGGAACGCCTGGTGGCAATGGGAGGCTTCGCAGCGTCTGGGAGGATGCTCCCCACACCTCGATCGCAAACAGATCCGGCCGCAAGCGGAACCCTTCAATACGGCCCTCCGCCTGCAGCTCCTGAAGCGCCTTTAACATCGGAGCCGCGGTTCGCTCCGCCCATTGCGCTATGGCGACTTCCACCGCCTCCGGCGCCCGATGAGCCTCCGTAAGGACTTCCTCCACAGATGGAACCGGGAGGGGAATCCAGACCCGATCAGCCTTCTCCGATGTGCCCGAAGGAGGCGGCGTTGGAGCTGCTGCCGCGGAAGCGCTGACCAGGATTCCAAACCCGGCCAGGCTCAGGATGAACACCCATCCCCATATCCCCTTTGGAGATCTATGCATCATGGTGACCTCCTAAAGCGATAGGATTGGGAGGGATCTCGCAATCCAAAGTTGGCACGAAAGCTCCGCGCTCTCCATCCCTCTGCGGTCATAGACAGCAACGCTCTTCCCAGCACCTTTGCCATACTTCATTCCGGGGAGAACAAAAGTCCACCCTCGAGGAAACAAAAGGCAAATCTCCGCCCAGCCGTTGAGGATCTCGGGGTATCTATAGGGAAAAAGCGGAAGAGGGAGTCTCCCATCTGCTTCGGCGGGACATCATTCATCACCTCCTCATATCAGGACAATGACTCGCCCAAGCAACCAGGACCTTGAGCAGACATCATGGAAAATTGCTTAGAGGCTTAAAGGTAGGCATCCCAAGGCCGATTCAAAAAGCCGCCAATCGGCCAAAGTCTTCTTTATCCATTATAGATGCCCTTCATGAGGTTGTCAAGAATCTTTAAAAATCATCAAGCCTAATGTCTGGCTCCGTTGAGCAGGGCATCGGGGAGAATTCCAGAGAGCTGGGAGGTTTAAAATATGGCCCTGGTTTCCTGCTTCATGAGGTCATGACGGGCAGAATCGCCAGCCGTCCTCCCTGGCGTCGCCTCTAACTGAATCCACCTGGCAACGTGCGCAAAACCCAGGCAGTGAGAGCCAGAGCGATCGCCCACAGGATCCTCCGCATATGAGGGGAGCGAGCGACCGGATCCTCCCTTAGCAGCAGGCCGAGGAGCGCCAGGCCATAAGCTCCAGGCCCATGCCCAAGGGCCACCGCCCAGGCCACCCAGAGGGGCCAGGCGATCCATCGAGCAGCCGGAATCCGCAACCCGGTCCACGCCAGCCCAATGGGAATTCCGGCCAGGACGGCAGCGATGGAAGGACGCCCGCCCGCAAGCCCCAGCCACCAGGGAAACATCCCTACAATCCACCCTTCCACCACCTCCCGAACGTTCATGTGCTGGAGGCGTCGAGCGAGAATCAGGGCGATCCCCACCCCGAGCGTCAACCAGCTCCCGATCCCCCCCGCCAGCCCAATCCCTGCTCCCAGTGCAGCGAGCGCGGTTGCCAGTGCGCCGGGAAGCTCCGGCACCTCCCGGGCGCGCGCGGAGATCGCCCGGACAAGCCGCCAAGCAGTTCGAAGAAAGGCATCCGCCGGGCTATAGGGTTGAAGATAGGGCAAGAAGAGTGAGAAAGGGAGTTCTGCAGAGGAAGCCTTTTGATCCCATGAGGCCTCAAGAGACAGCCAGCGCAATGCAGGCCATCCCCCTTCTGCCAGGAGCCACGCCCCGAACAACCAGGGCCCGGGGATCAGCCCCCCGCTGGCCACCAGCGCGGCTACTAGGCTCAGTGTGGCTTCTCCCTTCCCGAATAGCAGAATCAGGGGAAAGGCCCTCCGCGCGTCCGGCTGCATAGGAGGCTTTGGATCAGGTTCTGAGGCCCTGGCCATCTTCGTTCTCAAACTCACGGAGCTCTAAGGCCTGCAACACAGACCGCATCCGCTCAAAATGCGTGCCGGGCCAGTAGACACGGCCACACTCCGGGCAACGGTGGAAGCGCTCATGTTGCCGCCAGACAAAAGCCGGGACGTGCAAGGCCACTGCTTCCCGAGGGACGAGCGTCAGGCGGGCGTTGCACACCGGGCAACGGGAGAACGGAGCGTCTGCAGGCTCCCCAAAGCATTCCCGGATTGCCCGCAACTGCTGGATGAGATCCTCGTGGTCAACCAGAAAGGCATGGGGCCCTCCCCGGCGGGCCAGCGCGTGATCCCGAGTAAGCAGGACGCGATCCTCAGCCTGAGCGATACGCAGCAAAGCATCATCATCGAGGGCGGGGTCATAGCGGGTATCGTAGCCCAGGATCCGCAACCATTTCGCCAGGCGGCCGAGCATCGTGTCGGCCACAAAGCGGGCGGAGCGATGGTTCTCCTGCGGAGTCATCATGACCCCCTGATGGATCCAGCGGAGCGCTTGGGATTCTCCTTAGGAGCTGCACAGTTGGGGAAGCGCTATGGATAAGGCGGAATAGCCCCACCCCTCACGCCCCCTGTGGGAAATCCGCCGCGCAACTCCTGATCTCCTTAACCCTCAGCCAGCTCCTCCAGTTCGGCCTCCTCTTGGCGGCGTTCTCGAGGCCGAAGGTGCGGGAAAAGAATGACCTCCCGGATGGATCGACGATCGGTAAACAGCATGGTCAGGCGGTCGATCCCCAACCCCAGGCCCCCATTCGGGGGCATCCCATAACGCATCGCGTCCAGGTAATCCTCATCCATCGGATGCGCCTCCTCGTCGCCGGCCTCCCGGGCCCGCCCCTGCTCCAGGAAGCGCTGCTCCTGATCCAGCGGGTCATTCAGCTCGGTGAAGGCATTGCAGATCTCCATCCCGCCGATGAATCCCTCGAACCGTTCCACGGTTCCAGGATTATCTGGACAGGCCTTGGCCAGGGGTGAGATCTCCCGAGGGTAATCATAGACAAACGTCGGCTGGATCAGGTTGGGTTCCACGAAGCGGGAGATCAGATCGTCAATCAGCTTGCCCCGGCTGGCACGAGGGTCCACCTCGATGCCCCGCGCGGCCATGGCCGCCGCCAGGGAATCCCGTGTGGGATGCTGCCCAATGTCAATCCCTGCGAGCTCCAGAATGGCCTCCCGGAGGGGAAGGCGGCGCCATGGCGGATTGAGGTCGATCTCATGGCCCTGGTAGATCAGCGTGCGACATCCCAGCACCCGATCAGCGACAAAGGCAATCAGCTCCTCCGTCAGCCGCATCATCTCCTGGTAATCCGCATAGGCCACATAGCATTCCATCTGGGTGAATTCAGGGTTATGCTTGAATGAGATCCCCTCGTTGCGGAAATCGCGGCCGATCTCATAGACCCGCTCGAACATCCCCACCAGCAGACGCTTGAGGTAGAGCTCAAAGCTGATCCGCAGGTAGAGCTGCTGCTTGAGCTCATTATGGTAGGTGATGAAGGGGCGGGCGGAGGCTCCGCCGTAAATCGGCTGCAGGATCGGCGTCTCCACCTCGATGAACCCCCGCGCGTCCAGGAACGCACGGATGGCCCGGATGAGCGCCGCGCGGGTGCGGAAGATCTCCTGGACCTC
This sequence comes from Chloroflexota bacterium, assembly GCA_030550075.1. Classification (GTDB taxonomy): domain Bacteria; phylum Chloroflexota; class Anaerolineae; order Thermoflexales; family Thermoflexaceae; genus Thermoflexus. The sequence goes on from JAUQQB010000039.1 coordinate 11,800, forward strand.
CGGGTTCATCATCAGGTCCAGGTAACGCCGCCGGTAGCGGGTCTCCACATCCCTCAAACCATGCCAACGGGAGGGAGGTGGGTAGATCGCCTTAGCCAGCATGCGGAAATCCCGAACGCGGAGGGAGATCTCCCCGGTCCGGGTGCGCATCATCGTCCCCTCGGCCTCGATGAAATCCCCCAGGTCGAAGAATTCCTGGAAGAAACGATAGCGTTCCTCCCCCAGGTCGTCGTAGCGGAGGAACAGCTGGAGGCGGCCGTCGCCATCGTGGAGGTCCGCAAAGGTCACTTTCCCCATAACGCGGACGGCCATCAGGCGCCCGGCGACCACGGCCTCCACGGTTTCCTCGCGGCCCTCGACGGCCTGAAACGCCTGAATGGCCTGCGCGCTGGTGTGAGTGCGCCGGGAACGGGATGGATATGGATCGACGCCTTGAGCATGGAGTCGGGCGACTTTATCGAGACGACGGCGAACGATCTCCCGAAAGAGGGCCATGGCTGGAACCTATTCGATGTGGAGGATGCGAAAACGCAGGACGCCATCCGGGGCATTCACCGTGACCACATCCCCCACCTGACGCCCCAGAAGGGCCTGCCCCAGAGGGGACTCATTGGAGATCCGACCTCGAACCGGGTCCGCCTCGGCCGAGCCAACCACCTGATAGCGCTCCGGCGTGGAGCTGCCCTCCTCCTGGATCGTCACCCAGCTTCCCAGGGTGACGAAAGCCTTGGGGCCAACGGTCTCCTCAATGATCACCGCTCGACGAAGCATGGACTCCAGCATCATGATACGACCTTCGACAAACGCCTGTTCGATCTTGGCAGCCTCGTATTCGGCGTTTTCGTCGTAATTGCCTTCGTCCATCGCCAAGTTCAACCGCTTCGCGATCTCCTGACGTCGAACGGTGCGCAGGTATTCCAGCTCTTCAAGGAGCTTTTGATAACCTTCACGAGTGAGATAAATGGGCTGCTCGTTCATAGAACCTCGCAGGATTGTAATTTTCGAAGTGACATTCTGGCGGATAGGTCAGATGATAAACAGAAAGAGCGCCCGTTCAGGCGCCCCGTTTGCTGCAGGATTTATCGTTTGATCCAAACAATCCCCCTCAGGATTTCCATTATAGCATACTTCTAAAGGGCAAACAAGTAAAAGCAGACATCAGACAGGCCTTTTCAATCAGCGTAGGAGTTATGCAGTTGGACCCCGTGGGAAGTAAAGGTGCCCGGCTCCGCCCCCAAACTTATGGAGATTCATCTATCCCCGCACTTCGGAGATCTCTCTTGCCCCATCAAAAAAGTAAGGAAGGTAGGACGGAATGGCCCCATCCTCCTTTCTCCCCCCTCCCCACGGGAAACGAACTGCGCAAGTTCTAAAAGTGTCGTGCATTGAGCCCGCGGCCCGAGGGGCCGCGGGGAAGGGGGAATTTTATCCTTTGGGGGTAAACGGGGCCGCCAAAGGCGGCCCCGCGTACCCCCGAA
>JAUQQB010000494.1 GCA_030550075.1 Chloroflexota bacterium
CGGCCCTTTGGGCCGCAGGGAGGGGGAAAGGGGGAGGGGCTTGCTCCCGAACTCCATATAGGAGGGACCGATGGGCACAACCTCTTCCGCTGTCCGCTCGATGGCGGAACCGATGGTCAACGATCGGCGAGAGATTTTCAGCTGGGCCATGTATGACTGGGCGAACTCCGCATTCAGCACTACAGTCAGCACCGTTTTCCTGGGTCCGTACCTCGCCGCGCTTGCCGCCGAAGCAGCTCGAGCCTATCCCGACGGGCATGCGCGCCTGCTGGGGATTCCGATCGCGCCGGATTCGTTTTTCCCATACGCCGTTTCGATCTCTGTCTTCCTCCAGGTGCTCTTCCTTCCCATTCTGGGAGCCATCGCCGACTACTCGCATATGCGCAAACGGATGCTACGGCTTTTCGCCACGGTCGGGGCGACGACCACCATCCTGCTCTTCTTTATAACGATTGGCCTGTGGTGGCTGGGTGGCCTGCTCTTCGTTGTGGCGAACCTGGCATTCGGCGCCGCCATTGTCTTCTATAATGCCTATCTGCCCGACATCGCCAGCGAGGATCAGCGGGATCGGGTCTCCTCATTCGGCTGGGCCATGGGATACCTGGGAGGTGGATTGCTACTGGCGCTCAATCTGGCCTTCTATATGTTCAGAGATACCCTGGAGATGCCAGGGGACCTGGCGGTGCGCATCAACCTGGCCTCAGCGGGCGTATGGTGGTTGGGATTCTCATCCATCACCTGGTCAGGTTTGCGTTCGCGCCGCCCCCCTCGCGCCCGGCCTCCGGGGGAAACCTATTTCAGCGTCGGGTTTAAGCAACTGAAGCAGACTTTCCGCGAACTGCGCCAGTTCCCTGAAACGCTGAAGTTCCTGCTGGCCTACTTCCTTTACAACGACGGAATACAGACCGTGATCGCTGTATCAGCGACCTTCGCGGCCGCCCCGATTATCCGTGGCGGTGTAGGCCTGGACACTCAGACGCTGACCATGGCGATCCTAATGATCCAGTTCGTGGCCTTCTTCGGCGCCCTCCTGTGGGGCCAGCTGGCGGCTTGGATGGGCGCGAAGAGAGCCATTATGGTCAGCCTGGTGATCTGGTCAGGGGTGGTGATCTATGGATATGGGGGCCTGAGAGGCGATACGCGCATCCTGGAGTTCTTCCTCCTGGGCGCCCTGATCGCTCTGGTGCTGGGGGGTTCCCAGGCGATCAGCCGTAGCCTCTTCGCTCAGATGATCCCGGATGGGAAAGAGGCGGAGTTCTATTCGTTCTATGAGGTATCCGAGCGAGGAACTTCCTGGACAGGGCCGATGATCTTCGGCCTGGTCAACCAGTGGTTGGGGAATCTGCGTTATGGGATTCTCGCCCTCATCTTCTACTTTATTGTGGGCATGATCCTTCTGTCGCTTGTTGATGTTCGGAAAGCGATGGAAGATGTGAGGAAATACGAGAAGATGCGGGCTAAGGAGAAGTAGGGAAGCGGAATCGCATCGAACGAAACCTGCGCTTCCGCACCAGCCGGGGGAGCCTCCCTTCGGGGGCTCCCCCGGCGCGGGGTGAGAAAAGACCGTGATCATTCGGACAAGCGGACGACCTGCTCGGCCTGGAGGCCCTTAGGCGTCTCACGGATGGTGAACTCCACCCGCTCACCCTCCTCGAGGTTGCGGAACCCCTGACCGACGATGGCCGTATAGTGGACGAAAACGTCCCGGTCCCCTTCGTCCGGCCGGATGAAGCCATACCCCTTCGTCCGGTTGAACCAGCGGACGGTGCCCTTGACACGCTGACCAGCCATTGCTGCAACTCCTTAAAAAGATTTTTGAAGCCCGCGAGGGGCGGACTTCCGCTTGCTGAGAATGGAACGATTTCACCGGACGAAGGGGATGACCACGCGCGCCTTAAACAAAAAGGCCGTCGGGCGAGTCCTGCGTTGACCCGACGGCCAAACTTTCAGAACATCCCCCTCATGCTCCGGTTGTTCGTTCCGGGAACTATCATAATCAAAAAGTGGATTTTGTCAAGTGGGAGCAGGATGTCCAGGGGTTTTCAACAATCTTGCGGAGTTCTGCAGTTGACCTTCTAACCGTGGGATTTTGGATTGGGACGGGCGCCGTCGGAACAAGGCCAGGTTCTGTCTTCTTGCTTGGCATCATGACTTCCTTACGCCAGCCAATGCGATAGGCCGGTGAACGACTGTTACAGCTCAGGAACAGCCGTCAAGTGCAGCCGCTTGATCGGATTGTCGCAGGTGGATGCCATCCGCATGGGCTACCCGAAGCGCAGCGGTTTTCCAGCAGGTGGTGACCACAGCCAATTCGCGACCATTGGTGACAAAGCCACCTCAGCAATGGCATCTTGCTCAAAGTGCAGCACTTCTCTGCGGCCGCCAATGTCCCTTGGACCGCCAGCCATAGAGCACCCCTGGTGGAATGGTTGAGAGCGATGGGCATGCCGGAGGCAGATAAGGCAGTTGCGTCAGTATCTCAAGAATTGGACTTTGGACAAACAGGCCGTCTGATTTCTCGTTCAGGCCCTTCCCTTGCGCGAGGCAAGCCCCTCCCCCCTTCCCCCCTCCCCG
>JAUQQB010000495.1 GCA_030550075.1 Chloroflexota bacterium
GAACTCAAGCGGGGCGCCCGGCCGCAAACGGTGCTCAACCAGCTGCTGAAGTTCACCCCCCTCCAGACCACCTTCGGCGTCCAGATGCTCGCCCTGGTGGACGGCCAGCCCCGGGTGCTCTCCTTGAAACGGATCCTTCAGCTGTTCATCGAGCATCGCATTCAGGTGGTCATCCGGCGGACCCGCCATGATCTGGAGAAAGCGAAGGCCCGCGCCCATATCCTGGAGGGGCTGCGGATCGCCCTCCAGTTCCTGGATGAGGTCATCGCCCTGATTCGCAACGCCCCGGACGCGGAGACGGCGAAGATCCAGCTGATGGCCCGCTTCGGCCTCACGGAGGTTCAGGCCCAGGCTATCCTGGACATGCCCCTGCGCCGCCTGGCCGCCCTGGAGCGACAGCGGCTGGAGGAGGAATACCAGGGCCTGGTGGCCCGGATCGCGGACCTGGAGGCCCTGCTGACAGATCCCCACAAGATCCTATCGGTGATCCGGGAGGAGCTCCAGGGGCTGAAAGAGAAATACGCCGATCCCCGCCGCACCCGGATCCTCCCCGAAGCGACGGCGGAGTTCACGCTGGAGGATCTCATCCCCGATGAGCCGGTGCTGGTGCTCCTCAGCCAGCGGGGATATGTCAAGCGGGTGCCGGTGACGGCCTACCGGCCTCAGGGCCGGGGCGGGCGCGGGGTTACCGGCATGGCGACCGATGAGGACGATACGGTGGCCGGGGTCTTCGCATGCCGCACCCTGGATTATCTCTTTTTCTTCACCGATCAGGGTCGAGCCTATCGGATCCGTGCTTACGAAGTGTTAGACGCGGACCGCGCGGCCCGGGGTCTTCCCATCGTGAATCTCATTAACCTGGCGGAAGGGGAACGGATCACCGCCGCCGTGGCCGTGTCGCCGGCGTGGATCGAGGAGGCGGAAGCCAACGGCGGCGATCGCTATCTGGTGATGGCCACCCGTCAGGGGAAGATCAAGCGGGTGCCGCTGAGTGAGTTCCTCACCACCCGCTCCGCTGGCCTGGTGGCCATCGGGCTGGAGGAAGGCGATGTGCTTCAGGATGTTTGCCTCAGCGACGGCGCCGGCGATCTTCTGCTGGTCACCGCGCGGGGGCAGGCACTGCGCTTTGCGGAGGCCGAGGTCCGCCCGATGGGTCGGACAGCCGCCGGAGTGCGGGGCATCCGGCTCGAAACGGGGGATATGGTGGTCGCCCTGGATCGGTTCGATCCGGAAGGGGAGCTTCTGGTGGTGACCGCTGGCGGATTTGGGAAGCGCACGCCGCTGAGCCAGTATCCTCAAAAGGGCCGGGCCACCGGTGGGGTGCGAACCATCGCCGATCGCCTGGAGGAGATCGGGGAGATCGCAGCGGCGCGGGTCGTGCGGCCCGGGGACGATGTCGTGCTGCTGACCGCCAACGGGATGGCCATCCGGATCCCGGTGGCGGAAATCCCCCAGGCCGGGCGATCGGCCCGGGGGAGCCGCCTGATCGCGCTCGGGGAATCTGACCGCCTCGCCTCTATGGCTCGTATCCGATCCGAGTCCTCCTGAGCCTGGCCGCTCGTTGACGGAGTTTCTTTCCCCAGGTAAAATGTCAGGGCGCTCTCTAAAACACATCCTGCTGCAATCGAGGAGAAGAAGAATGGCGCGGTGCGAGATCTGTGGAAAGGGGACAGCCTTCGGCAACTATGTCAGCCACTCCAACCATGCCGAGCGCCGCCGGTTCATGGCCAACGTGCATAAGAAACGGGTGACCCTGAACGGCGTCACCCGTCGCATTCATATTTGCACCCGGTGCCTGAAGACCCTGCACAAGGCCCGGGCATGAACGGAGGCCTCCACCGGCAGCGCCTCAGCGGTTCTTATCGCCATCACGGCAGCGAAACCGGCTCGATCCGGTGAACCTTCAACAGGTTCGTGTGGCCGGGGCGGCCAAAGGGGACGCCGGCGGTGATGACGATGAGGTCCCCAGGTCGCGCCAGGCCGCTCTGCAGGGCCGCCTGGCTGGCCGCTCCCAGCATCTCGTCGGTGTTGCGCACAGAGGGCATCAACACCGGTTCCACTCCCCACACCAGGGCCAGCCGCCGCAGGGTCGCGGGGACCGGCGTGACGGCCAGGATCGGAACAGGCGGGCGGTGGCGGGCGATCATCCGGGCAGTGTGACCGGACATGGTGGACGTGACGATGGCCCGCGCCCCGACCTGCTCGGCGATCTCCACCGTCGCCCGGCTGATGGCCTCCGTGACCTCGGCGGATTCCCCGATCAGATCCAGCCACTGACGGTGCGGCATCGCTCCCTCCGCGATCCGCGCGATCCGGGCCATCATCTGCACAGCTTCCACCGGATAGGTCCCCGTAGCGGTCTCCGCCGAAAGCATCACCGCATCCGTCCCGTCCAGGATGGCGTTGGCCACGTCGCTGGCTTCCGCCCGGGTCGGGCGGGGATGGCTCACCATGGAATTGAGCATCTGGGTGGCGGTGATCACCGGCTTGCCAGCCCGGTTGCATAGACGGATGATCCGCTTCTGATGGATCGGCACCTCCTCCGGCGGGATCTCCACCCCCAGATCCCCCCG
>JAUQQB010000496.1 GCA_030550075.1 Chloroflexota bacterium
GGGATCCTGTTCGCGGGTTATCGGTGGTATCGGGGTCTGCTGATCCGGGTCTTTGAGATCATGATGGATCGCCGGATGCTTCTAAGTCTCTTCCTGATCGCCTTCCTGTGCATGCCGCTCATTCTTTTGTGGTGGGGATAATGCGATACAGAGGGTGGTCCTGGCCTGTTCCCCACCTTCCTTTCCCCCGCCGTGGAGCGGCAGGGGAGAAGGGAACGATCGGACGAGCCTTTCCCCCGTTTGCTCCTCTCCCGCCCGTGGCTATAATGGCAGACGGCAATGGAATGAGTAGCCGTCGCTTCCGTGAGCGCGGTAAAGGGGGTCTTTTGCCCCAGTATGTCGTCCTCCCGCAGTCGCGGGATTTGCCTGCCGGGATGGCGGGCCTTTCTACGGCCCGGAGGGCTGCTGTGGGCAGGGGAGACGGGGAGCAAAAGAGCCAATCCTTCGTCGTGCGAACGCGACCGCTGCAGAATCTGGAAGAAAGGAGGGATCGCAGGATGCGTGTCACCGAGCCAGGCTATGTGCCTCCTTCGGAGGATTACTGGATGGCCCTGATGACCCAGGGCGAGTTCGCCGCCTCCCCGGCTCCGGAAGCGGAGCCGGAGGAGATCTGGGAGGGCCTCGGGATGGGCCGCGGTCATCCGATCCCGATGCCCGGCCCATGGGATCTGGAAGGCGAAGAGCCGGACTGGCGGGAGGCGCGGGCGTTGCTGGAATCCGGCCAGACCCTCACGGTCACCGTGGTGGGTTATAACCGGGGCGGGTTGATCGTCCAGGCCGAACGGCTGCCCAGAGGGTTCATCCCGGCCTCCCATCTTCTTCAGTTCCCCAACGCGCTGAATGGCCCCTCCCGGAAGTCCGCGCTGGCCCGGTATGTAGACCAGACCCTTCAGGTTCGGGTCATCGAAGTGGATGAGGTGGGCGGGCGTTTCGTTCTTTCGGAACGGCTGGCCCATCAGGATCAGGCCCGCATCGACGCCTTGCTCGCTGAGTTGCGGCCTGGGGAGGTCCGTCGAGGAACGGTGACCAAGGTGACCGCGTTTGGGGCGTTCGTCGATCTGGGCGGCTTCGAAGGGCTGCTCTATCTTTCCGAGATGTCCTGGGGCCGGGTCACCGATCCCGGCGCCATCGTCCAGGCCGGCCAGGAGCTGGAGGTCCTGGTCCTGGATGTCCTCCCGGAGGAGCGACGGGTGCGGCTCTCTCTGAAACGGTTGAAACCGGATCCCTGGGAGACCGTGGCCCAGCGCTATCGGGTAGGTCAGGTGGTGGAAGGGGTGGTGACCACGGTGACCCACTTCGGGGCCTTTGTTCAATTGGAGGAAGGCGTGGAGGGACTATTGCACGTTTCCGAGTTCGGCGATGCAGAGATAAATCATCCTCGCGAAATTGTGCGCGAAGGGCAGCGGCTGCAGGTCCGCATTGTGAATATCGATCCGGCGGCCCGACGAATCGGGCTCAGCCGACGGGGGTTGAGTTAGAGTGCCGTCCACGAATGGGGCACGAAGACGCGAATGGCGCATCGGATTGGCTCCATCTGCCTGCGCCTCTGCAGGACAACTGCGAGCAGTTGTCCTACACATCATCACGTTCAAGCGATCCCCTGAGCTCCGATGAAGCGACGCGTTCGAACGGTCCATGCTCGCCCGGCTCGCGGGGAGCCGGTCCGCGCCAGGCCCAGCGGGCCCCCGGCTCCTTCCGGCCTCCCCGAGTGGATCCGACGGCTGGGTCCACCCCGGTGGTATGGCACGCCGGCTTTCGGGCGACGGGAGCGTCAGGTGGTCGCGCTCGGGCTGATCGGCCTGGGACTGTTTTCCGGCCTGGCGTTGCTGGGCCTCAGCCCGGGCCGGTGGAGCGATGCGTGGGCCGGGTTGTTGCGGAGCCTCTTCGGATGGGGCAGCCTGCCGGTCGCCGCGGGTTGGGCGGGGATCGGGATGTGGATGCTGTTGCGGACGATGGGCCGGGCACCGGCGCCGAACGGCTGGCGGATCCTGGCCGTCGAAGGGGCCCTGCTGGGGCTCTTCGGCCTGGCCCACGGGCTGGCCCTCCTGACTCGTGAAACTCCCTGGGAGATCATCGAGCATGGGGAAGGGGGCGGAACGCTGGGCTGGTTGATATGGACGGCCGCATCCGCTCCGTTAGGGCCCGGCGTGGGAGCGGCCTTGCTGGTTCTGGCGACCGGGATCAGCGGATGGTTCGCCCTTGCCCGATGGGCCCCTCCATCCGCATCCCCCAGGGTGACGGAGCCGGCCCCAGCGCCGGCGCCGACGGTCAACCCACCGCCGCCCCCCAAACCGGTTCGGTCGGCTCCTCGACCGGCCCCCACGGATCTGAAGATCGTGACCGCGGTGCCCCGGCGCCCGGTCCGGGTGAAGCGGGATCGCCGCCTGCCTCCGCTGGATCTCCTTGAGGAAGATGAGCCGGCCACGGTCTCGCCGGAGGAGATCCGCCAGAAAGCGGCGATCATCGAAGATACCCTCCGACAGTTCGGGCTGGAGGCCCGGGTGGTGGAAGCCACCCAGGGTCCGGCGGTCACCCAGTTCGGGTTGCTGCCGGGTTACATCGAGCG
>JAUQQB010000497.1 GCA_030550075.1 Chloroflexota bacterium
GCGATCGCCGCCGTCATCCCGGCGATCCCGCCGCCGATCACCAGCGCCCGCTGGGTCAGGGGGAGCTGGGAAGGCTCCCCGGGCGTCAGGCGCCGGGCTTTCTCCACCGCCATCCAGACCATGTCCATCGCCTTGATGGTGGCCGCCTCTTTATCCGCCTTGTGCACCCACGAGTCCAGGTTGCGGATGTTGGCCATTTCGAGGAGGTAGGGGTTCAGGCCGGCCCGCTCCAGCACCCCCCGGAAGATCGCCTCGTGGGTGCGAGGCGAGCACGCGGCCACCACCACCCGGTTGATCCGCTCCCGACGGATCGCCTCCTCGATCTCCTTTTGGGTGTTCCCCGCGCATGAGAACATCTGATGGGTGGCGTAAACCACATCGGGCAGGGTCTTCGCGAACTCCACCACCCGTGCCACGTCCACCACGCCGGCGATGTTACTGCCGCAATGACACACGAACACGCCCACCCGCGGCGTCTCGATGTCCTGGATGGGCTCTACCTTCAGGGGCTCCGGCCAGTGCCGACGGGTGAGATGACCCAGCGCCAGGGCGGCCGCCCCGCTCCCCTCCGAAACGCTGTCCGGGATGTCCTTGGGCCCGGTTGCGCAACCTGCCGCGTAGATGCCCGGCCGGGTGGTTCGCACCAGGCCGCCCTCGCCCTCCAGCGCCCGGATGAAGCCATCCTCATCCAGCTCGATCCCCAGCCGCTGGGCCAGGTCCGCCAGGCCATCCGGCGGGGAGACAGCAGTGGCCAGGACGACCATATCGTAATCTTCAGAAACCCGGACGCCGCGCGCGGTGTCCTCGTAGACCACCCGAATCCGCCCATCCCCGTTAGGCCCGATATGGGCCGGGCGGCCCCGCACGAACCGCGCGCCCGCCTCCAGGGTCCGGGCCCAGAAGCCATCGAACCCTTTCCCATAGGCCCGGATATCCATGTAAAGGACCGTCACATGGGGAATGCCGTGGTCGATGGCCTGATAGGCATGCTTGATGGAATACATGCAGCAGATCCGGGAGCAGTGACGGAAGAAGCGACGGTCCCGGGAACCCACGCACAGAACGAACAGGATGTTATGGGGGTGCTCCCCGTTGGAAGGTCGCAGGATCTCGCCGCCCGTGGGGCCGGCCGAGGTGAGGAGGCGTTCGAACTCCAGGGCGGTCAGGATATCCGGATGCGTCCCATACCCGAATTCCCGCAGCAGGCGCGGGTCGATGGTCTCGTAACCTGCCGCCACGATAATGGAGCCGACGTGGCGGATCAGGCGTCGCTCCCGGGGCATCAGGAAATCGATAGCTCCCGGCTGGCAGGCGTTGACGCATCGATGGCACGGAAGGTAGTGCGGCGGATCGTTCAGGCAGTGCTCGATGTCGATGACATACGCGCCGGGCACCGATTGCGGGATCGGGGTGTAGATCGCCTTACGGGCGGCCATCCCGGCGTCGAACTCGTTGGGGAGAACCACCGGGCAGGCGTTCACACATTCCCCGCAGCGGGTGCACTGATCGGTCACGAAGCGAGCACGCTGGCGGATGGTCACCTGAAAGTCCCCGGCATGCCCCTCCACCCGCTCCACCTCGGCCAGGGTAAGCACCTCGATGTTCGGGTGGAGACCCACCTCAGACATCTTGGGCGCCTCGATGCAGATGGAGCAATCCAGAGTCGGGAAGTTTTTATCCAGGATGGCCATCTTCCCGCCGATGGTCGGCTCCCGCTCCACCAGCACCACCCGCGCGCCAGCGTTGGCCAGATCGAGCGCGGCCTGGATCCCTGCGATCCCTCCACCAATGACAAGGACCGAATCGCTCATCGCGCCTGCTCCTTCACACAATATTCATAACCGGTCGCGAAGGCCTTCAGGTTGAGCGGCACCAGCCGGGGGGCCAGGGTGGTCTCGATCGCCTTCTCCACGGATTCCCGCTTCACCAGCCCGGAGACGGCCGTGAAGAACCCCAGGACCACCATATTGGCCACAATGCGTCGCCCCAATCCCTCCGCCAGGCGGGTGGCCGGGATCCGAAGCGGCCGGTCATCCGGCCATGGCTGGACCAGATCCTCTTCGATGATGACCAGGGCGTCCGGCTTGGCCGTTGGGCGGAACCGGGTGTAGGCCTCCTGGGAAAGGAGAATGAGAACATCCGGCTCCAGGACGAAGGGGTAATCGATGGGTTCGTCAGAGACGACGACATTGGAGCTGGAAGAGCCACCCCGCGCCTCCGGGCCGTAGGATTGGGTCATCACGGCCTCCAGACCTTCGTAAACCGCGAAGGCCTTGCCGAGGATATATCCGGCCAGCACCACTCCCTGCCCCCCGAAGCCTGCGATCCGGATCTCTTTCCGCATCACGCCCTCCTTGACTGTAGGACAACTGCTTGCAGTTGTCCTACCTCCGCACCGGCTGGAAGACTTCCCGCTCCCGATCCACGAACCGCCCCACGTAGATGGGGCGCTCCTCCCGGAGATCCACCTCCAGCGCCTCCCACGGAACTTCATCGGGCACCCGATAGACCAGCTGGCTGCGGCGTCGGTAGATCCGCATCTCCTCCACCCCATCCTCGA
>JAUQQB010000498.1 GCA_030550075.1 Chloroflexota bacterium
TGGGCCTGGGCAAGACCCATCTCCTGCACGCCATTGGCCACGTCTGCCTGCGGAAGGGCCTGCGGGTTCTTTACGTTTCCTCCGAGGAATTCACCAACGACCTGATCAACGCCATCCGGGCCCAGACCACCGATCAGTTCCGGGACAAATACCGCTCGATCGATGTCCTGCTGATCGATGACATCCAGTTCATCGCGGGGAAGGAGAGCACCCAGGAGGAGTTCTTCCACACGTTCAACACCCTGCACAGCAACGGCAAGCAGCTGGTGATCTCCAGCGATCGCCCGCCCCGGGCCTTAGTGACCCTGGAGGAGCGCCTGCGCTCCCGCTTCGAATGGGGGTTGATCGCCGACATCCAGCCTCCAGATTTAGAAACTCGCATTGCGATCCTTCGGGCGAAAGCCGAGGGGCTGGCGGTCCCTGTCCCCGATGATGTGATCGAGTTCATTGCCCGACAGATCCAGAGCAACATCCGGGAGCTGGAAGGCGCCCTCAACCGGGTGGTGGCCTACGCGCAGCTGATGGGCCTTCCCCTGACCATGGAAGTCGCCACCAGCGCCCTCGCCGATTTGCTCCCCCGGCGCAAATCCATCTCCATCGAGCGGATCATCGAAGTGGTGGCGGACTTTTATGGGGTCCCGGCGGATGCCCTGCGTGGCCCCCGCCGGAACAAGGAGCTGGTCTATCCCCGGCAGGTGGCGATGTATCTGGCGCGGGAGGAGATCGGGGCATCGCTCCCGCAGATCGGCGAGGCCTTCGGTGGGCGAGACCACACCACGGTGCTTTACGGCATTGAGAAAGTGCAGAGCGAGCTTGAGCACAACGAGCGTTTGCGCCGGGAGATCATGGCCCTCCGCGAGCGGCTTTACAAGGAAGAGCGCCCTTAGCGGATCCAGCTCAGCTTTCCCCCCTATCCCCTTCGCGTCCCTTTCACCGCTCGCCATTTCGAGCCCGGTAGAGGCCGGTTTGAAACCGGACCCCCACCCCGATCCGGCAGGCCGCACGGGGTTGCTTGCCCCCGGATCGCCTGATCTTCGATCCCGGCTTCCCTCGGGTTCTCCCCATCCATCAGGCGACCGGTGCGGAGACGTGAGGAGCCCCAGCGGTGGCCCCTTACCACTCCTGGCGTCCTCCCCGGGCAACCCTTAGCGGCCGGGCAGGGTTGCCCGTGACCGCCTTGCTCACTCTCCGCCCGCTCCCCCCTGCCCCATTCATCAGCCCCCAAACCCTTCCCGTCCCCTCGCCGGAACGGGATCTCACCTGGCTATCATCTATAAGGACATCCACGAATTGGGAGGATCCCTGATGATCCGCGGATTACGATCCCTGTGGAAGGAGCTTTATGAGTATTTCACATATGACCATTATGGGAAGCGGAAGCCGCGGCCGGCCTTTTATGGGGTGGTGCTGACGCTGCTGGTGGCCGCCGGGATGTTTGCGGCGGCCGGGCTCCTCGCCCTTCGGGCTCCACGGGGGGAAGGGCCTGCCCCCACCCTGCCCCCGCCGACGAAGACGGCGATCTTCGCCACGGTCACGGCCCAGGCAGCCCGGCCCACGAACACCCCCGCCCCCCTGTGCCCGGAGGATCCCGCCCTCTGGCAGCTGGTGGAGGTCAAGCCCTTCCTGGACCCGAAGACCGGCAAGCCCGTGCAGCTGCCCAAGCCCATCTACCGCATCGATCCCCCCTGCGTCTATCAAAGCCTGTGGCGGGATATCGCCCGTCGCGTGTTCCTGAAGGATCCTCCGGCCCCCACGGTGGAGAAAGAGGTGGAGAACGTCCCCTGGTATTGGGAGCCCGGACCGGAGATCTCCCGCTGGCCCTTCAAGCCGGCCAGGGCCAATCGGGCTTTCATCTTTTATGACCGCAACGGGCGGAAGATTGACGAGGTGTTCACGATCTACACGGTGCTTCCCACGGGGGACCGGGACTATCCGGTGATCGCCTACATCTACCGGGACTACCCCAACCCCGCCTACGCCATCCAGTGGGAGGAGGGACGGATCACCAAGGGGCGGCCCGTCCGCCTTTCGGGGGGAACGGTGCTGCGGCGCGTCGGGGGCATGTTCTACGACGCCCGGGGGCGGCACTGGGTGGTCGCGGATTACATCGGCGGGGGCTATCCGCGGGCGCTGCACGCCACGACGGCCGACGGCTCGGGGCTGTGGGAGGCGCTGGGGGTGAAGGGAACCACCCGCTCGGAGCTGGCTCGGGCCTTCGGGATGGAGGACTTCTTCCCCGAGACCGTGGACCTGAAGCAGATCCCGATGGGGGACCTGCTGGAGTTTGGACCGTGAAGGAGGGAGGAGGGAGAGATGATGAAGCGCGGGATCCGGATCGGGCTCTACCTGCTGACGGCCGCTTTCTGGGCCCTGCAGGCGGCCGGAATGGCGTGGGCAGATGGAATAGGAATATGCGATGATGGCATCGAGTGTGTGACGGTGCCGATCACGCCGGGGGGTTCGCCGGGATCGGGGGGCGGGACCTGGGTGTGCGCGGGGCCCTCGACGGTGGGAGCCATCTTCTATGGCTACCAGGGCAATCAGTGCGCCGAGGGGC
>JAUQQB010000499.1 GCA_030550075.1 Chloroflexota bacterium
GTTGCGGTGGTGGTCCTGGGCATCGCCTCGGTCGTTACCATCGCCCGGATGCGCTACGTGGAGACCCTTCGGCGGAGCGAGGAGCGCTTCCGCACCCTCTTTGAGCAATCCCCGGTGGGCGTCTGTGAGGTGGACCTGAGTCGTCGGCCGCCGCGCCTGGTCCATGCCAATCCGGCCTTCCTGCGCCTCTTCGGGTGGACGCCGAAAACACTTTCCGGGATGTCGCTGGAGGACCTGCTGGTGCCCCCATCCCGGTCCGCGCTGGAGCGGCTCTGCCGGTTGCCGGATGCCGGAGAACCGATCACGCTGGAGGTGACGGCCCTGCGGGCGGACGGTACGACCTTCCCGGCGCGTTTGAGCGCGGCCGTCGGGCCGGGGCACGCAGCGGACCGTTGCATCATGGTCGTGGAGGACCTCACCGCCGAGAAGGTCCTTCGCTCCGAAGAGGAGGCCATCGCGGAGGAGCGCCGTCGCATCGCCCGCGAGATTCACGACGGCCTGGCCCAGGACCTGGCTGCGGTGCGGCTGCAGGTTCGCCGCTGGCAGGCGCTGATAGAAAGCGACCCATCCCGGCTGCGGGAGGAACTGGAGGAGTTCCACCGGTTCCTGGGTGAGGAAATCCGCGAGGTCCGCCGGGCCATCTTCGCCCTGCGCCCCGTCGTGCTGGAGGAGGGCTTCTGGGTGACCCTCCCTCGCTTCCTGGCCGACTTCGGCGAGCAGCACCAACTCCACGTGAGCCTGGAATTGAAGGGAGTGATGGGCGAAGAGCCGCCTCCGCTGCCGGCCCCGCTGGAACTGGCGCTCTTCCGCATCATCCACGAGGCCCTGAACAACGTCGCCAAACACGCCCGGGCGCGCATGGTCTGGGTGGAACTGGATCTTTCGGAGGGCATCCTCCTGCGGGTGCGAGACGACGGCGTGGGATTTGACCCGTCGGCGCTGCCGGAGCTGGCCCGTCGGGGCCACCTGGGCCTGCAGCAGATGCGGGAACGGGTGGAGGCTCTGGGCGGGACGATGGAGGTGCGCTCGCGACCCGGGGAGGGGACGGAGATTGTGGTAAAAATAACCACAAAGGACACCAGGGGCTATTGAGGAAGATCATGGCAAGATACGAAACGATACCCACGGCAGTGAGGTGGTGGGGAAAATCACTGCTGGGTCCGGCGCATGAAGCGCATACCGTATTGGGCCCTGGTTTCGCGGAGCGCATCTATTTCAACGTCCTGCACCTGTAAGACGGCATCCGGCGCATTTTAATAGGATCATCACGAAGGATACTCTTCGTGCCTTGCGTAGTAATAGGGGGGTCTATGTCACCGATACGCGTGCTGATCGCCGACGATCACCGCCTCTTCCGCCAGGGGCTGCGCTATGTCTGCCAGGCGGGAGGAATTGAAGTGGTGGGCGAAGCTGCGGATGGCTGGGAAGCTGTTCGTCTGGCCCGTCAGTTGCGTCCGGACATTATCCTGATGGACATCCGCATGCCCGGACTGGACGGCGTGGAGGCGACTCGCCTCATCACCGCCAACCTGCCCGGGGTCCGCATCATTATCCTCACGATGTACCGGCAGGACCAGTACGTCTTTGAGGCCATCAAGGCTGGCGCCCAGGGCTACCTGCTGAAGGATATTGATGAGAAGGAACTGGTGGAGGCCATCCATGCCGTCCACCGGGGGGATGCCCTCATCAACCCGACCCTGGCCGCGCGGCTCCTGGAGGAATTCCGTCGCATGAGCCAGGGAGAAACCCTCGAGGGAACGGAGGAACTGACCGAGGGGGAGATGCAGGTCCTGCGCCTGGTCGCCCAGGGGGCCGACAACCGGACAGTAGCGGAGCGGCTGGCGATCTCCGAACGGACGGTGGCGAATCGGCTGAGCGAAATCTACCGTAAGCTCCATGTCAACAACCGTGTTCAGGCCACCCTCGTCGCTCTGCGGCGAGGGTGGGTCTCGCTGGAAGAGGAATAAAACCGCGAAGGGCACGCCGGATGCGGTGAATCAACTTCTCTTTTTTAGCTTTTAATCATTAACCTGATCGGAAAAAGTCCCCTTGATGGGGAGATTTTCTTCTTCCCCCGCCAGGGAATTTTCTCCCTTGTCCCCCGACCCCGGAATCCGGCATTCTATGTTTGCGAGGCGCTTGCAGCTCGTTGCCTGCTTCCTGCGCCCCGCGATCTGCAACCAGCAACCCGGAGCTTCCGGTGCCTGAATCCATTCCGCTGGTCATTCTGGACCCGGATGCGGAATTCCGTGGCCGCCTCCGGGCATGGCTGGAGGGCATTGAGGACATCGCCGTAGTAGGGGAGACGCAGGATCGAGAGGAGGCCCAGAAGCTGATGGCTTCCCGACGGATCCGGATCCTCGTGGCCGACTTGGATGCTCTGGGGGGAGCGGAAGGGGTGGCTTACCTTGCAACCCGTTTTCCTGAAACTCGCATGCTGGTTCTGCACCGAGGGGAAGAGCAGGCGGGCGTGGTGGAAGCGCTTCAGCGGGGAGCGTGGGGCCACCTGGCGAAGGAGACGCTGCGCCCGGAGGAGGTAGTGGAGGCGATCCGAAC
>JAUQQB010000500.1 GCA_030550075.1 Chloroflexota bacterium
GGACGGCTGACGCGGGGCGGGGGATGGTGGCCGGATTATCAGCTGCGGGTTCTGCGCCGGGGCTACGCCCGTTACGAACGCCCGGTCCACGAGATCGTGGTGCTGCGGGGGGAAGCGGGATATCTGCAGAACCCCCTGATCCACTATAACTACGACTCCCCGGCCGAATTTCGGGCCAAGCAGCGTGCCTATGCGCGGCTGGAGGCGCAGGCTCTCCGGGAGGCGGGGGTGCGGCCCCGGCCGTATACGCCGTGGACGATGATGGCGCGGGAGTTCTGGCGCCGCTTTGTCCGGTTGCGCGGGTATATCGACGGTCTGCACGGTCTCCGGCTGGCCGTGTGGATGGCCCTCGCTGTATGGGAGACCTACCGGCTTCTGCAGCGGGAACGCCCCTAACCTCAGCGGAGCAAAACCGGTGACCTGTGGCGCTTGCAGCCATCCTGTATGGGAGGGAATTCCTGGAGGCCAGGCGGGGGCCGAAGGCCACCGGGCTGGGGTAGGCGCTTTCGAGGCCTGCCCCATGCCGAAAACCGAATGAACGTCGCACGTGGCGCAATCTATTCTTCGCCGGCGATCAATGCGTTTACGAATTCCAGGAACCGCGCGAAATCCTCTTCGATAAGCGGCTCCAGACGGAAAGCCATGGCCCGAACCTGAGCGACCCGGATCGGATCCAGGTCAAAGCGGTAGAGGGTGCGAAAGACATGCCGGAACCGCCTCAGCTCATCGAGCAAACGAAGGCTCTCTTCGCTCAATAGCGGGGGGCGCAGGCCCTCGATCTCCCGCCCCATGCGTTCCAGTAACAGCGTATGCCAGCGCCCCGGATCGGGAATATCGTTCTCAAACGTCTCCGCAATTCGCCTGAACATTGTCTCGAAGGCGTTGTAGAGATTGTGGAGGTAATACCCGGCTACAATCGCCTCTTTGGGGTCGTTGAGCTCTCCCGCCGTCCCGTGCAGGGCGCTATAGATCCGGCGCACGGATTCCCAATCGGCCAGAAGATCCGATTTAAGAGTTTTCAGACGCTCGCTCATAGACGACGAGCCCTCGCGATCGGATTCGTTCCGAGAAGGAATCCCCCGGCTCCAGAGGCCGAACGTCGAAGATCCATCCGGGAGCTGCAGCCTCCAGATCGCGCCAGAAATCCAGCAGGCCGCGCCCATCGTCTCCTTCCACCGCGACATCAATATCCGAATCCGGCCGGAAGGCTCCGGGCCGGAGGATCGAGCCGAACAGATAGACACGGCGGATGCCCGGATAACGGGGCGCAACGGATCGAATGGCCACCTCCGCCGCCGTCCGGGCGGCACTCCGCCGTGCCTCCGCTTCCGCCCGCCGCCGTGCCTCCAGTGCCCGCCAGCCCGCTCGATAACGCTCCCATATCGATCGATCCATTGGATCCTTCTTCTCCTCTCCTTTGCCGATTGGGGGATATCCGTTTTCCTCACCTTACGTTTACATCTCTTCCGGGCGGCGGTCAAACGCTAAGACGTCCTGGCCGGTTCGCCCGCTCCGGAGATGCACGCAACGGTGGCCGCCGTTCTTTGTGGCCGGGAAGATGAAGGGAGTGAGGGGCCAGAGCCCCCCAGGCCAAGCCTGAATCGTTGCCAGACTTTAAGACCTGCGCCACTAACCTCCAGGAGAAGTCGAGGAGTCCTCCTCCCTTCATCTCCCTCGCCGCAGCCCGGAGGGCTATAGAAGGGCTTCTTCCGGGTTAGCAAGGCCGTCCATGATGGCTTCCCAACCCGAAAATATAACGAACGGGGTGCTATTCCCTGCTTAAGGTGTTTTTAAGCTTCCCTTCCGTTCTCCTTCAGGACGGCCGCGCCTCTCCTGCCTAAGATCATGCGCTGGGAAACCTGGCTGAAAGGAGGAGAGGCGATGCGCCATCGAGCCTTACGCTGGATGAGTGGGATCGGGTTTGCTGTGTTGCTGGCCCTGACGGCCTGCGCCCGGGCCACGCCCTCGCCGACGCCGAGTCCCACGCGCCCGGCCGCTACGCCCACGAAGGCGCCGCCCAGCCCGACGCCGACGAAGGCGCCCACGGCCACGCCCACGAAAGCGCCGACGCCCACACCGACTATGGCTCCCACTCCAACGGCCACGCCCCGGCCGACGCCGAGCAAGGCCGTTACGGTGAAGGTGGGACAAAGCGCCACGCTGGGCAAGTTCCTGACCGATGAGCAGGGCTTCACCCTGTATGTGTTCATGAACGATCCGAAGAACACCAGCACCTGCGAGGCGGAGTGCGCGCAGCGATGGCCGCCCTTCCTCACAGCCGGGAAGCCGATCGCCGGCCCGGGTGTGAACGCCGCCCTGCTCGGCACCATCCGCCGCAAGGATGGCACGATCCAGGTGACCTACAACGGCCATCCGCTTTACTACTTCTCAGGCGACGCGAAGTCCGGCGATACCAATGGCCAGGGGTTCAATAACCTCTGGTATGTGATCGGCCCGGATGGGATGCCCATTAAGAAATGATAGGAGTTACGCGGTTGGTTTTCTCCTGGGGGTTTTGTGGGGAGTCGCGCGCCTTCGGCGCGCGA
>JAUQQB010000501.1 GCA_030550075.1 Chloroflexota bacterium
AAAGGCGCCCTGCTCCGCCCCCAAAAGGATTTTTCTCTCCCCTCCCCACGGCCCAAAGGGCCGGGGGGAGGGAGGAGAAGGGGAGTGGGGCCATTCCGTTCCACCTTTGGAGCTTTCAACTGCGTAACTCCTAATAGGTAAGAGTTACGCAGTTGATTTCGCCGGCCCTAAAGGTCATGGGGAGAGGAGATTCAGAGGGGTAGGGCTTATTCCACTACCTCCTACGGGTTTCAACCGCGTAACTCCTAAAAAGCGAGGCACCTGGATTTTTCCCGATGGTTTTAGCCGAGCATGAATGCTTCATTGAGTGAGGTGAACCATGCGACAACCACTGATCGCCGGAAACTGGAAGATGAACAAAACGGCAACGGAGGCACAGGCGCTGGCCCGGGCGATCCGGGAAGGTCTCCAGACCCAGACGGTGGAAGTTGTCCTTTGCCCTCCCTTCACCGCGATCCCCGCCGTCCACGCCGTGCTTCAAGGCTCCTCGATTCGCCTGGGTGCCCAGAACATTCACTGGGAGGACGCTGGAGCTTTCACCGGGGAGATCTCCCCAGTGATGCTGAAAGAATGGTGCCAGTATGTGATCATCGGCCACTCGGAGCGCCGACAACATTTCCACGAAGATGATGAGAGGGTCCGACGCAAAGTCCTTGCTGCCCTGCGTCACGGCCTGATCCCCATCCTCTGCGTGGGGGAGACGCTGGCCCAGCGGGAGGCCGGGGAGACCGGAACGGTGGTCGCCACCCAGACTCGACGTGCACTGGAAGGACTTTCGCCGGAGCAGGCCACCGGTCTGGTCATCGCCTACGAGCCTGTCTGGGCCATCGGGACCGGCCGGGCGGCCACCGGGATGGATGCGGAAGAAGTAATCCGACGCTGGGTTCGAGGAACGATGGAGGAACTTTTCGGGCCAGAAGTCGCACGACAGGTGCGGGTCCTCTATGGAGGGAGTGTGACCCCTGAGAACATTGCGGAGTTCGTCTGCCGCCCCACGATCGATGGAGCGCTGGTGGGCGGGGCAAGCTTGAAAGCGGAGACGTTTCTGGGGATCATCCATGAGACGGCCCGGGTGAAGGCTTGAGTCCGTCATGCCGGTGGAATCCGTTTCCACTCGACGGCTCCTGATCTTCGGTGCCGGGGCGGTCGGAGGATATCTGGGCGCGATGTTGAGCGCCTTCGGCCATGAGGTGATCCTCCTCGGCCGCCCCCATGTGGCCGAGGCGATCCAGCGCCACGGGCTGACCCTCCTGCGTCCGGATGGCCTGCAACTCACCACCCGGCCTCACGCCATCTCCGACCTGGACGCGGTCCATTCGGAGGTGGACGCGATCTTCCTGACCGTGAAGGCTTACGATACGGAGGCGGCGATCGCGGCCATCCAGCGCAAGGGATGGCGTTCCCCCCTGCTGTTCTGCTGGCAGAACGGCGTCGATGGGGAAGCCCGGCTCGCCACGGCGTTCGGAGCGGAGCGGGTGGTGGCCGGAACGCTCACCCAGCCGGTCTCCGTGGTCACGCCGGGAGTCGTCCGGCTGGAACGGACCCGTGGCGGGCTGGGGCTGGCCCCCATGGCCCCGGTTCAGGATCTGCGGGAATGGCAGGCGCTCCTGCAGATGGCTGGCTTCTCCACCCGCCTCTACCCGGACCCCCGGGCGATGAAGTGGTCGAAGCTGTTGCTCAACCTGATCGCCAACGCCACCTGCGCGATCCTGGACTGGCCCACGGAGCGGGTGCTCCGCGATCCCCGGACGTTCGCCGTGGAGCGGGCGGCGTTCCGGGAAGCCCTGACCGTGATGCGGGCGCTGGGCCTCCGGCCCGTCCCGCTTCCCGGATATCCGGTCCCGCTGCTGACCTGGGCGATACGCTGGGGGCCTGACCCCCTCCTCCGACCGATCCTGGCCGCCATGGGAGCGCGGGGGCGGGGAGAGAAACTTCCCTCGCTGCACCAGGACCTGCAGCGAGGTGCCCGGCTGGAGCTCGAAGCCTATTGCGGCGCAGTGGTGCGCCACGGGGCTCGCGCCGGAGTTCCCACCCCGGTCCACGCCGCCCTCGCACGGATCCTCGAGGATCTGGCCGAGGGGCGGGAGGATCGAGCAACATGGCGCGACAACGTCGCGGCATTGCTGGAGCGAACGGGGCTTCATGCCTCAGGTCGCTTGACAGCGCGAGCATCCTGAAACTCCAGGCAGAAGAAGACCTTTCCCCCTTCTTGCCTCTTCGCGCGATCCGGCGGGGCAGAAAGGAAAAGGGGTGGACGCGCGGAAGCAGGGATGCCAGGCTTGCGGCCGGCCGCTCCATGAGCGACAACCGGAATCCAGGACGGGGGGATCGGCGAGACCTATGCCTGACCTGAAGATCATCGGGTTGACCCGTCGCTATGGCGACCAGGTGGCCCTCGATCACGTCACGTTCGAGGTGGCCGATGAGGAGATCATGGTCGTCCTGGGCCCCAGCGGGAGCGGAAAGAGCACGCTGCTGCGCCTCATCGCCGGCCTGGAGCCCCCCGATGAGGGGCGGATCCTCCTCGATGACCAGGACCTCGC
>JAUQQB010000502.1 GCA_030550075.1 Chloroflexota bacterium
GGTGGGGAACGGCCTCACACGGTCTGGGCGGTTATCGGGGATCAGCCCATCGCGATCGAGAATCTGGGAGATGGTATCCAGGCCGCTTTTCGGGCTCTGAGCCTGCTGGCGTTGATGGAAACCGGACTGTTCCTGTGGGATGAGCCGGAGGACCATCAGCACCCTGATGCGCTGGTTCGCCTGGTGGACGTTCTGGTAGACACCCTCCGCCAGCGCCCCGGGTTGCAGGCGGTGATCGCCACTCAGAGCCGCGAGGTTCTGGATGCCGTGCGAAAAATCGCCTCCCGGGATGAGACGAAGGGTCAATGGCTTCAGCAGGCTTTTACGCTTCTCTTCCTGATCCTGAATGTTGAGGATGGGCGCCTCTATGCAGAGCGGTTCAACTTTGAGGAATTCATGACCTTCGAGGAGCTGGACGTTGATCTCCGGAAACTGTGGATGGGGCGTCGTGTTCCTGCGCCCCGCCGGATCCCGCCGGAGTTCCTGGATCGTTTGATCGAGCGACTCCACAAGAATCCGCTGGCCTGAGGGCAACGGCGGGCAGCGGAGCCGTTAGGCCTGGTCCTCTTATCGGAGCGCTTCGCAAGGAAGCACGGGGAAAGGAGGCCGGTATGCCCGCGGATTCTAGCTATATGCTTGTAATCGTTACGGAAGGTTCGGACGATGTGGAGATCCTGGGCGCCTTGCTGGAGCGCATGGGCTGGCAAAGACTGGAGCAGAGAAATGAATGGGTTCGCGGGAAATCCCAGGTGATGATCCTTCCCTCCAAAGGCGATCCGGGTGGGAAGGGCAATATCCCTATATTGATTTCAAAATACTGGCAGTTTGCCGACCGATTCCTCGTGGTGTTCGATCCGGACGATCAGAATCCCGATTTGGAGATTAAAAGACTGTGTGAGCAACTGGAAAGAAGATTACAAGAGTCTCTATATGTGCGAATCTGGTCCAGAGAGCCCGATCTGAGAGACAGACGTATTTGGATTATTCGGGAGGTTGGTGGAAGGGAGGTCCTGCTAAGTTTCTGGCCTGCTATGGTAGTGGAAGACCAGCTATCTGAGCTGATCCGGGCTTCGCAGCCAGCGCACAGCATAGAGGATTATGTCCTGCAAATAGGGATGCAGGAAGCAATTGTCAGGAGATTACTGGAGAGCAGAAACTTCCATCGGGTTCGCCAACCGGAGCGCATCCCTCCGGAAAAGTTTATCCCGAAGCTCATGGAAATCCTTGATCTGCTTCGGAAGCAGAAGATCGAAGTATGCTCCGCCAAGCGCGTGATGGACTTTTATGTTGCGCTGCTGGGCTTCCGCGGAGGGTTCGGAAGGCTGGGGGCGGAGATGATCCAGAGCCTGGACCCCCAGGAAATCGAGGGAGCGTTCGGCGGCCTTCCCCTGCTTTTGCGATCCTTGCTCGATGAGCAGCAAACGGCCTGATGAGGCGATGAGATGAGCGCTCTGGATCCCTTCCTGCTGGCGCAAGCGGTGCTGGAACGTTACGGAAGATCCTTCCTGCAACGATGGGGGGATCGATCGGAGAGCGCCTCGCCGGCCTCCCCTTTTCATTCCGATCCCCACGTGAACACGCGGGCGCGCCTGGCGGATGCGCTCAGCGCGGGCTGGGCTGCCGGGCCGGGCGTGTGGAGCGCGCCGGTCCGGCTGCGCTCTATCTTTGACCGCATCGAGCCGGCGGGTTCCCCGGGACGATCTTCCTTCCACGCTCTCCGGGAGCTCGATCCCCATCGGGAAACCCTGTTCCCCGAGCATCCGGGACGGGAGGGGAGAGAGGAAGAATACCGCGCGCTGGCCCGCGGATTGGGCCAGGCTTTCCAGATCGTGGAGGATCTGGCCCGGGGCCACACCGGCGCCCGGATCGCCGGGATGTTGGGGGCCATGGCCCGGTTCGCCTGGTGTGTCCCTGCTTCCTCCGAGGAGGCCTTTGAGGATATCTCCCTCTACGACCACAGCCGGGTCGCCGCCGCATGGGCTGCGGTCCTCGCCGACATGCCGGAGGATCTCCTGCGGTCCTGGGAGGCTATGCCCCGCGACGGCTCCGACGCGCCCCCCATCGCGCTGCTCCTCAAGGGCGATCTCTCCGGGATCCAGGATTTCATCTATCGGGTGAGCGGCAAGGGAACCGCCCGCGGGCTCCGGGGGCGTTCGCTTTATCTGCAGCTGCTCTCCGAGGCCGTCGCGCTGTTCCTTCTGCGTCAGCTTGCCCTGCCGCTTGCCAACCTCCTCTACAGCAGCGGCGGCCATTTCTGGATCCTCGCCCGCCCCACCGATGAGGGCCGCCTCGCTGAGATCCAGCGGAAGATCGAGGAGCATCTGACCGCCTTCCACGGCATGGATCTGGGACTGGTTCTGGCCGCTGTGCCCCTTCGCCCGGCGGATCTCCAGCCCGGCGGCCTGGCTGCTCCGCTGCAGAGGCTGGCGGAGCAACTGAGGGCCCAGAAGAGCCGCCGATTCGCCGGGCTTTCCCCCGAGCTCTGGGCGGACCGTTTGTTGCGCACCCAGCCCGGGACAGTGGCCTCCGGGGCCTGG
>JAUQQB010000503.1 GCA_030550075.1 Chloroflexota bacterium
CGGGGGGAGGGGGGAGAAAGGGGGGTGGGGCCCTTCCGCCGCTTCGCGGGAGCTCCGAACGGAATGTGGCCCGGCTGAATAGTTACGTTTAAAGAAGCGAACTCTGGGGGCTTTGGGGGCTTTGGGGGCCTTTCGCCTCTTCGCCGAAGCTCCGAACTGAATGGGGCTAAGCGGAATCGTTACTTGAAGGCGGAGTCCGTCGCCTTTGGCGACCAGCTCCGCACCAAAGCCCCATGAGGAAAATCCACCGTTATCGTTCAAGCGGGCTCTCGAAGGGGGCCCGCCTGAACGATCGCAATGTCTTGCTTGTTTATGAAGAGAATACTTTACGACGTTCCAACAAACGGCGGATCACCAATTCCGGATCCGAAAATGGCCCCTCCGTTCCCTGCACCTGGGCCGCGGCCACCTGCAATACGGGGAGATCCGGAGGCTTCTCTTCCACATCCTGCAGAGGATAAAAATAAGGCAGGGCATTCCTCAAACGAGTGATCGCCTGCTGGGCGACCGCGCTGAGAGGATGGCGGCTTCCAATGAGAATAAACCACCCCTCCCCGATGTGACCCAGGAAGAAAGGATCCCCATTCTCATGGTTGATTCCGGCCAGCAGGAGCCCCACCGCGCGGATGGCATCATCCCGGGCCACAAACCCATAGCGCTCCCCGAAGACTTCCAGCCCCTGAAGGCCAATTAGCAAAGCTCCCCAGTCCGAGCGGTCCAGTTGCCCCCGCAGATGCTCCAGGATCAGCGGGCGGCCTGGCAGCCCGGTGAGGCCATCGAAAGCGGGCTCGGCTCGGGATCGATGCAGGATGTTCTGGACGCGCGCTCGTAATTCCTGAAGGCTGAAGGGTTTCGGGATGTAATCGTGAGCGCCCATTTCCAGGCCGGTCAGCCGGCTTTCCCGTTCCCGCTTTTCCGTCAGGAAGATCACCGGGATCTCCCGGGTGCGTCGATGGGCGCGCAGTTGCCGGAAGACCTCAAAGCCATCGATGTCTGGCAACCGGATATCCAGCACGATCAGATCGATCGTGTGGGTCTGCGCCATCGACAGGGCTTCCTCGCCGGAGGCCGCAGTGAACACTTGATATCCTTGGGCCCGGAAATACGTTTCCAGCAGGTTAGCGGTCTCCAGCTCATCCTCGACGATCAATAGAGTTGCCGTTCTACTCATTACCGCCTCCGCGAAAAGCTGCTGGGCAAAACGGGCCCCTTCCCGGATCTGGGCCGGGTGGGCCGCCTTCAGCGGCCTTTCCCGCCCACAAAGCTTTTCCTGGCTTCCCCCCATAGCCCCTCGAACAGAGATGAGGAGAGCTCACTGGTCTTTTCTATCCAATCGGCTCCTTATAAACCGCAAAGGAGCAGTTCGCATCCCCCATGGCGATACAGGAGATCTCTTCCACGCGGAACTCCTTGCCCCCGCTGACCCAACGCAATCCCTCCTGAAGCAGGCCGATGGCCGCGTAACAGACCGGGCGGTCCGTTTTGCGTCCCCAGCACACCGGACATCGCTCGATCACATAGACAAAGCGATCCACCTCCTCATAGACATAGCTTTTTTGATCGCTGAATTGGGTGAAAATGCCAGCCATCGCCGGGAGGCCAATCTTTAACTTGGCCTGGAGAGGCAACACGCGGAAGGCAAGGTCGCTAACCCCAGCCAGGGCGCCGAACCCCTGAAGGCCCCGGGCGAAGGAGGCACGCCCTCCCCGCAGGGCCAGTCCTCTGCCCCCGCGCGGTCCATACATCTCCTCCAGGGCTTGATTGATCGCTGCGAAATCCGCGAAATCGAACCCGCGCTCCAGGTTGTCCGGCGGGTAGTTATCGATCAGATGAGGAAGGCGGGCCAGGTTAAGAACCGCGTTCAAGCCATTCTTCCCCATCACTTCCTCCAGCGCCTCCAGGAAAATCCGGGCGATCTTGTTCGGGTAATACAGGCCGCTCCTTTGCTGGCTCAAGGCATTGCCTCCCCGTTGGAAGATGCAGGCAGGAAATAGAAAGAGAAATGCAGAGGCAATGGCTTCGCTGCCCCTCACATTCCCCCTCTTTCGCAAGGGTCAGGAAGCCAGGATACGGGCCAGATCCTCAGCGGCCCGCCGCATATCCAGAAATAGCAATCCCAGCTTGGCCTGGGGTCTAGCCAGCACAGTAAGCACCGCTTCCTCTCCCACCGCCATGAGCACCACATACCCTCGCTCGCCCCGAATGTAAACCTGATCCAGTGTCCCCCGGCCCAGCTCGCTGGCGATCCGCTCGCCCAGGGAAAGCATCGCGGCGGACATGGCGGATACCCGATCTTCTTCCACATCGGCAGGGAGGGCGGAGGCCATAATCAATCCGTCGAGGCTGACCACCGCCGAGGCCTCGACATCCGGCGTGCTGGCCTGTAGCTCCTTCAAACGCTCAATCATCCGCTCGGTGCGCGTCCGGGCCATGGCAGACCCCCACGTCGAGGGAATGAAAACAATTGGTTTAGGACTTACGCAGTTCGTTTCCCATGGGGGCTTTGGGGGCGGAGCGGGGCGCCTTCGGCGCCCC
>JAUQQB010000504.1 GCA_030550075.1 Chloroflexota bacterium
CTTCTCGCGAGCCCCGAACTGCGTAACTCCTATGGATCTCAACCCTGGGTCCATCATCCCTGGAATCAGAGGGGGTGATCCTTCACCCTGAAACCGATTGAGACCGAAAGATTTCGCCGGTAGGGGCGAAAAATTTTTCGCCCCGGATTCGACCATTAATCGCCCGCCGCGGAGCGCTCCAGCCAGATGGTCACCGGGCCATCGTTGTGGATCTCCACCAGCATGTGGGCTCCGAAAACCCCCATCTGGACCGGGATGCCTTCCGCCCGCAGGGACTCGGCGAAGCGTTCAATGAGCGGCCGGGCATGCTCCGGCGGGGCGGCATGGATGAAGCTGGGGCGCCGCCCCTCATAGGGATCCGCATACAGGGTGAACTGCGAGACCACCAGGGCCTCCCCTCCGATCTCTTTCAACGAACGGTTCATCTTCCCCGCTTCATCCTCGAAGATCCGCAGGTGGGCCACTTTCTTCGCCAGCCAGTCCGCCTCCGCCGGGGTGTCCGTGTGGGTGACCCCCACCAGCAACACCACCCCGGGCCCAATGCGGGCCACCGTTTCCCCTCCCACATGAACCGCTCCCTGGCGAACACGCTGGACCAGAACGCGCATGGTGACGTTCCTCTCCGTGTTAGGTCCGTTGGGGTTGAGGTTTCAGGGAAGCGGAGCCGGGAGCCGAAGGCTCCTCGCTCCGCTTCCCCCACATCTTCCCTCCAGCACCGGAAATCCGCGGGGGCAGCCGATTGCGTTCGAACGGGAGGCGGCCGCGAGCCGTCCAGCTAACGGCGCCCGAAGGGGAAGGCCCCCACGCTGGACAGGGCGATCAGGATGAGGATCAGCGAGAGGCTGTAAGCGATGAGCATCCCGCGGGCACGGATGGGGTTTTCCCGCTCCCGGAAGGCCGCGGCCGCATGCGCGGCTCCGGCGGCCAGCACACCCCAGACCGGATGGATCACCTGAACGGAGGTGAGGGGCACACCCCCGAGGCGCTGGGCCAGCCAGAGCAGGATCCCCAGCCCGACCTGAAGGTCCAGGATCACCGGGTAAAAGCGGATGGACCGCTCGAACAGCGAGGAGAGGGCGACTCCTCGGCCCGCCCGGATCAACCCGTAGAGCGCCCCCAGGGCGGCCAGAAGAACCACCCAGCGCCATACGCTGTGAAGGATCAGCAGCACACCCATCGATGTCCCTCCTGAGTTGACGTAAATCCTGCAATTCCTGTAGATTCATCCGTGAAGCCCACTGTTGGGAGGAGAGGCCATGCGCTTTTATCTCTTGGGAAGGCTTTTAATCGGACTGTCCCTGCTGGTTCTTGCCTGCGCCCGCCCGCCTTCGCCCACTCCCTCGCCGACTTCCCCAGCGACTCCCCTTCGGCCGACGCCGACCATCCGGCCGGACCTCCCTCTTCCCCCGGATGCCTTCAATCTGGATGTGACCGCAGCCCGCATCGCCTTTGACACTCGCATGAGCGTTCAGGAGCTGGTGGAATTTTACAACACCCGGATGCAGGAGCAGGGCTGGCAGGTGATGGGAGCCCCGGCTCAATACGGTCAGGTTGGCAATTTGCTTTTCCAGAAAGCGGGCGTTGTGGTCAATATTCAGTATCAGCACAACGATCTAACCCAGATCACCTCAGTTCAGATCACGCTTCCATAATCAGGTGGTAGAGGAAGGCCATCGTCCCTATGCTCTGTCATTGGCTCTATGTATCATCGCTCCCGCTGGATAAATGTGGCGGGGGAGGGATCTATAAAGCATCCCTCCCCCGCCTGATGCTCTGCCTCTGGCGAGTGGATTGTCCCCCGGCTTACATTACCTCAACGGTCATCTCCTCATGGACGATCTCGGCGAAGCGGTCCAGGTCCAGGATGTTCAGGCGCATTTGCTCCGGGCCTTCTCCTTCGTCGGGGGACTCCAGAATAATATCCGCCACGTCCTCCAGCAGAGCCCGTTTGGTGGCGATGCCCAGACGTCCGCGTAGCTGTTCCGGGGTGAGCTCCGGGTAGTAGGCGGCCAGGGTATCGAAGTCGATGGCCGTCACCGCCAGGTCTTCCAGGAACAGCTGTTTGGCGATGACATCGGCTGCGTAGCGTTCCAGCGGGTTGCTCCGCCGACGTCCCCGTCGTCCTTTCGGGAGAGATCCTTCGGCCATTGCGATTTGCCCTCGGGGAGATCCTCGTTCCTGAGTATACGCAATCCCTTGCCATCCAACAAATTCATGGCCGGATCTCTGGTCACCGGAAGCGGGCTCGGCGGGTGCAGGTGGGAATTTTGCGGAACCGTGTTGCCGATGCAATTCTGCGGAGCAACGGGATGATCCTTCCTAAGGTTCATCGTCTTTTCTTGCTCTGTTTCGCTCTTGGCGGTGCCCGCTGGGGTTCAGCGGTTGCCCCACCCGAAAGCCCCCAGTTGGCAACAGAGCGTTTTTTTCTCCCCCTTCCACGGCCCCTGGGGCCGCGGGAAGAGATCCCGCTGTATCTATTACGATAGGACTTGCGCAGTTCGTTTCCCATGGGGGCTTTGGGGGCGGAGCAGGG
>JAUQQB010000505.1 GCA_030550075.1 Chloroflexota bacterium
GCACCACCCTGGTTAATCAACCCTTCGGCGCGCGACTCCCCCAAAAATATATTGGGGTGGGGCCATTCTACCTCTTCTCGCGAGCCCCGAACTGCGCAACTCCTATTTGATGTAAAATCCTCAAAGGTGAGGGGGATGCCCCCAGGATTCCCTGACGTTGATCGCTCATCTCGGATTCACGGAGGAATCCTCTATGGGAAACCTGGAAGGCCGCGTGGCGGTGGTGACCGGAGCCTCCCGGGGGCTGGGGCGGGCGATCGCCCTGGAGCTGGCCCGGCGGGGCGCCCGCGTCGTGGTCAACTATCGTCAGAACGAGGCGGCCGCCCGCGAGGTGGTGGAGGCCATCCGGGCCGCTGGCGGGGAGGCCATTGCGGTCCAGGCGGATGTGAGCCGCTATGAAGAGGCCGAACGGTTAATCCGCGCCGCCCTGGAAGCGTTCGGACGGGTGGACATCCTGGTCAACAACGCCGGGACCACGCGGGATAACCTGCTGGCGCTGATGAAGGAAGAGGACTGGGATTTCATCCTGACCACGAATTTAAAGAGCGCCTTCAACTGCACAAAGGTCGCCCTGCGGCCGATGATGCGACAGCGCTACGGGCGGATCGTCAACATCACTTCCATCGCCGGTTTGGTAGGTAACGCCGGGCAAACCAACTACGCCGCCGCCAAAGCGGGCCTCATCGGCTTCACCAAATCCCTGGCCAAAGAGGTGGGCTCCCGTAACATCACCGTCAACGCGGTGGCTCCCGGCCTCATCCCCACAGACCTGACGGAGCCGCTGCCTCAGGAATTCAAGGAGGCGGCGCTGCGGATGACCCCGCTGGGACGGCTGGGAACCCCGGAGGACGTAGCCTACGCGGTCGCTTTCCTCGCTTCGGATGAGGCCGCCTTCATCACCGGTCACGTCCTCACGGTGGATGGGGGAATGACATGCATGTAGGGCGCTCGAACGGAGGTTACCGCATCCATGACATCAGAGGAAATCCATGAGATCATTCCGGGGCGCATTGTGGTGGCCCCCCAGGTGCTGCGGGACATCGTCCGTCAGACGGTCATACAGATCCCGGGCGTCGCCTGTCTGGCCACGGCGCGGGTAGGACCCTGGGTGTTCTCCGAGGGCATGCGCCTGACCGTGGCCGATGACCGGGTGCGTATTGATCTGGCCCTGGTGGTGCGCCCGGAGGTTCGCTTCCGCGAGGTCGCCCGGCAGGTCCAGGAGGAAGTCGCCCGCGCGATCCGCGATCTGACCGGCCTGGAGGTGGCCGCCGTAAACGTCCTGATCGTCGATGTGGAGGTGGAGGAACGTGGCTCGTCGCAGGCTCCCGGATCGAGCGAGCGAGCCTGAAGAGGACCACCGGACGCGGGAGGGGATCCCCATGATGCGCCGGGCCCGCATGGTGGCCCTGCAGGCGCTTTATGAGATCGACGCGGCCGGCCATCCGCCCGGCGAAGTCCTGTCCGCCCGGTTCCAGGCGGAACCGCTTCCGGCGGAGGCCCGGGCCTTCGCCCAGGAGCTGGTGAACGGGGTGCTGGCCCATCAGGTGGAAATTGACCACCTGATCCAGCGCTATGCCCCGGCATGGCCGGTGGCCCAAATGGCCCTTATCGACCGCAACATCCTCCGGATAGCGATTTTCGAGCTTCTCATCGCCCGACGGACCAGTCCCGCTGTCGCCATTAACGAGGCGGTGGAGCTGGGGAAGCTCTTCGGGTCTGACAGCACCCCACGCTTCGTCAATGGGGTGCTCGGAAGCATCGCGGAGGAAATCGAAGGGGGCGATCCAGCGTGACGCCCCGGATGCGGGAAAGGAGCCTCCGATGGATAGCCTGTTCGGCATCGGTCCGATGGAACTGGCGTTCATTTTCCTGCTGGCCTTTATCCTGTTAGGGCCGCGGGATCTGCCCCGCCTGGCGTATCAGCTGGGGCGCTGGATCCGCCAGGCTCAGCTCCTTTACGCGGAGTTCCGGCGGGAATGGGAAGCCGAGGTGCAGGAGGTGAGCCGGGAGATCGAGCGCACCACCTCCGAACTTCCGGAGGTGGCCCTCCCGCCGGAAGCCGCCGCCTACCAGCTCCCCCCTTCCAGTGAGACCGCCTATGCGCATCCCTCGACGACGGACCGGCCGGAGGAACGTTAAAGCCCGAGCTCAGGATCAGCCCCAGCCGCTGCTGGAGCACCTGGAGGAGCTGCGCCAGCGGCTGCTCCGCAGCCTGATCGCCCTGGGGGTGGCAACAGGGCTCGGGTTGCTGGTGGCCGACCGGGTCATCGACTTCCTGGCCGCCCCCGTCGGGGGGCGCGCCGGCCTGGTTTCCATCGATGTGAC
This sequence comes from Chloroflexota bacterium, assembly GCA_030550075.1. GTDB lineage: Bacteria > Chloroflexota > Anaerolineae > Thermoflexales > Thermoflexaceae > Thermoflexus. The sequence continues at coordinate 2,326 of JAUQQB010000505.1, forward strand.
CGAGAGCATCGCCGCCTATATGCGGGTCTCCCTGCTCTTCGGGTTCACCCTGGCTTTCCCCTATATCATCTATCAGATCCTGGCGTTCGTTTACGTCGGATTGCTTCCCCATGAGCGCCGCCTGGTCCTCCTCCTGGTGCCGCTGTCCACCCTGCTCTTCCTGGGCGGGGCCGCCTTCACCTACTTCGTGATGATGCCCGTGGCCA
>JAUQQB010000506.1 GCA_030550075.1 Chloroflexota bacterium
CGGGATCCTCATGGACTCCGGATGGCGGAGTTCGACACAGAGGCGCGTAGCTTGCGCATTCAGGCTGTTCCGATCCAGAGCGATGGCCCAGTGACCGGCTGGCTGGGGATGATCTACGATATGACGCCCGTCCGAACCCTCGAGCGGCTGCGGGAGGAGCTGTTCCACATGGTGGTTCACGACCTGCGGAATCCGGCGGCCTCCGTTCAGACGGCGCTGGACTTCCTGCTGAGCGAGGGCCTGGGCTCGCTCTCCCAGGAGCAACGGGAGGTGCTGACGATCGCCCGGGACAACATCGGGCGCATGCTACGGATGGTCAGCACGATCCTGGAGCTGCGCCGTCTGCAATCCGGGGAAGCGATTCTTCATCCAAAGGCGATCTCTCTGTCGGAGCTGGTGGCCGGTATTCTGCGAGAGCTTTCCATACTCCTTCGTGAGAAATCGCTGGAGGTGCGGGTGGATATTCCCGCTGCGTTGCCACGGGCATGGGGCGATGAGATGCTGATCGCCCGGGTTTTCCAGAACCTGCTCGACAACGCCATCAAGTTCACGCCCTCCGGCGGCGAGATCTGGATCCGGGCGGCATTGGAGCGGGAGGACGGAGCGTCGTGGGTGAAGGTGATGGTGGCCGATTCCGGCCCGGGGGTGCCTCCGGAGATGCGGGGGGAGATCTTCAAGCCGTTTGTCACCGGGATGGTGAGGGGACGTGGTGTGGGCCTGGGGCTGGCGTTCTGCAAGCTGGCGGTGGAGGCGCACGGCGGCCGCATCTGGGTGGAGGATCGACCGGGAGGCGGCGCAGCGTTTGTGTTCACCCTCCCGATCGCGTCAGAGGAAGAGGCATAGGCCTCGGGCTGAGAACCCTCAGCCATCGAGAGATCTTTTTCTCCCTCTTCCCCCCTCGGCAGGCGCGCCTTCGGACAAAGCCCCGGATCTATTGCAGGGGATCATGAAAGGCCATCCGCGCCGATGCTCCAGGAATAGACTGGCGTTCCGCAGGATCTCTGCGTAAAATTTTTCTGGAATTTTCGGAAATTTGGTTTCTCCGGGGCGAGGCGCGATGGGAACACTGACCCGGCGCCAGCGGGAGTTCCTGGCCGCCTTCCTGCGGCTGTATCGTCGGTGGCGCAGGCCGCTTCATTATGGGGTGGTGGCCCGTGCCCTGCGCATCGGTCGGGCCACGGCGTATGAGATGCTGGCTCTGTTAGAGCAGGTCGGCCTGGTTGAACGGCGTTATGAGAGCCCGGCCGGCCCAGGCCGACCCCGGGTGGTTTTCCGCCCCACCGCTCAGGCGCGCCGGGCGCTCAGCAGCGTATGGGATGCGACGGTGTGGCGGAACACCCGGGCCCGGCTGCTTCGAGAGCTTCGGGAGTGGCATGCCCGGCTGGAGCCCGCGACGCTTCTCCAGTGGTTGCTCTCCAGTCCGATGGAGGGACCGGTATCCGAAGGGATGGCCCGTATGACGGCCGGGCTGATGCTGGTGCTCCGCTTGCTGCAGCGGGGCGGGGAGCCCCTGACGGTTCCTCGCGGCCGGTCCCTGGATCTGGGCGCTCTGGCAGGGCTCAGCGCCGCTCTGGTTGCCCTGAGCCGGGCGGAGCCCCAGCAGGTCCGGGCGTTGATGGATCGGATCCGGTGGTTCCAGGAACAATGGGATCGCCTGGATCCTCTGGATCGCCATCGGTTGTCCCGGTTTGCTTCTCAGATCCTTCGGGAAACGGGAGGCGCTGGATGAGGCCCTCGGGAGGTGGGTTGGCGATGATCAGCGTGATTATCCCCACGCTGAACGAAGCGGCTTATCTTCCGCTCTTGCTGGAAGCCCTGGCGCGCCAGACCCGACAGCCCGATGAGGTGATCGTGGCGGATGCGGGCTCGGAGGATGGGACGCCGGAGATCGCCCGGGCCTGGGGGGCCCGGGTCGTGTCCGGCGGCCGGCCGGCCGTCGGCCGAAATGCCGGAGCTCGCGTCGCCCGGGGAGCGTGGCTGGTGTTCCTGGATGCGGATGTCGTCCCGCGGCCGGATTTCCTGGAGAAGGCGTTCCGGGAGATCGAAGCCCGGCGTCTGGATATCGCGACCTGCCTGATGGCGCCTTTGAGCCCACGGCCGGCGGATCGCGTATTCCACGAAATGGCCAACGGATACCTCCTGGCGTTGCAATGGGTCTCTCCTCGAGCCCCAGGGTTCTGCATCCTGGTTCGCCGCGAGCTCCACGAGGCCATCGGCGGGTTCGATGAAACTTTACTGCTGGCGGAAGATCACGATTACGTGCGGCGGGCATCGCGCCAGGGCCGGTTCGGGGTGCTCACCTCGGTTCGCATCCCCGTTTCCACCCGACGGATGGAGGAGGAGGGTGTCTTCCCGTTACTGTTGAAATACCTGTGGGCGGAAGCCCATGCGTGGACCGGACGACCTGTCCGTTCGCTTCCCTTCGTTTACGCTTTCGGACAGCACCGTCCGCCCGCGCTTCCAGGCGGAGCTGCCGAAGCGGGAGGGAGGCGGAGCAAGATCGATTGGTTATCTTTAAAGGG
>JAUQQB010000507.1 GCA_030550075.1 Chloroflexota bacterium
ATCACCGGACGAGCGTTCGTGAACCGCGTCGTGGGCGATCGGGTGGAGGAAGTGGAGATCCGCCTGGGCGCTCAGGGCGAAACGGAAAGCGAGGTGCTGGAGGGGCTGCGCGAAGGTGATATCGTGGCCCTCGGCGACATCCGGCCCCCATCGGTTTTCCGCTTCTTTGGCTCCGGACGTTAGCTCCCCGCATCGTAGGGGCGTTTCCCTGGAGCAATCCGGTCGGGGTGCGGGCCGCCTTCGGTGCGCCGCAACTCAACGAAAACCGATTTTCGGCAACCACCTATCGGGCCTCCCCAGCCCGGTTCCGCAGCGCGTAGATGTTCAACACCTCCTGCGCAATGTATCTGACCGACCGTGCTGGGGAGCCTTATCCACGCTTTTTCTATCCCGGCGGCGGTAGAGCGACGGCATGGATATCATCGGGGGCTATTCGAGTGGTTGCGCCGAGCTCCATGGCAGGAGCCGGGGTTCGCCGCCCTCGCGATCTCGATGATCCTCTTCGGATGGCTGGGCGGGGTGAGCGGGGTAACCATCGGCACGGAACAGCATCCCCCTGATCTTCCGATGTCATCTAAGCTCGGCGAGGTTTTTGGGGCTGGGAAGGCCGCCTTCTGTGCCTTCCCAGCCCCAATGCGGGAAATCGTCCTCCTGTTACACGGATGGCCCGAACCACCCAATCAGCCGGAACCCGCTCCAGCTGCCCAGGGCCAGCAGGGTGAGCCCGCATAGCGCCGTCAGCACCCGCAGGACCGTCGGGGAAAGCACCCGAACGCCCCCATGGGTGATCAGGCCCAGCGCCCCCACCCACAGCAGACTGCCCGCCATGAAGCCCCCATAGAACACCGCCACCGTCACGGGCGTGATCTCCGGGATCCCCAGGCGGAGCATGGTGGAGGCGATGGCCGCGAACCAGAGGATAACCATCGGGTTGGTCAGGGTGATCGCCAGTCCCGTGAAAAACAGGCGAGGGGATGAGGCCACCGGGTTCAACGCAATGGCCACCCCCCGCCATGCATCCCGCAAGGTCAGACCACCCAGTCCCACCAGCAGGACCACGCCCCCAGCCGCGAGAGCCGTCCCCATGGTCGGCCATCGGGAAAGCAACGTGGCCGCCCCCAGCATGCTGAGCGTGAAGTAGGCGAGATCCCCCACCACCGTCCCCAGGCCGGTCAGCACGGCTCCTCTCCATCCATGGCGCAGCCCCGCTCGAAGAATCGCCAGGTTACCGGGTCCCAGAGGGATTGACAGGGAAAGGCTGAGAAGAAGCCCGCGCAGAAAGATCACGGTCATCGCTCCTCCATAGAAGCCGGGAGATCGCCCTGCTCCCCCTATGGGCAGCAAAGGAGGAAACCACCATACATCAAACCCGTTGGGTCATTACGTTGAAAGGCCTTTTATCCTTCTTCCCTGCAACCCTTCGGGCTGTAGGAAAGGAGGATAAAAGGAGACGGGGCGAATCCCGCAACCGGTCGATTCAGCTCTGGAAGGGAGTGGGGACCCCTCTGGAGGTCCCCACTTACGAGCTTCATGCGCTGTAATAGAGATAAAACTCGTAAGGGTGTGGCCGGAGGCGAATGGCATCCACCTCTTTGCGTTTGAGCTCAATCCAGGTCTCGATCACATCCGGGGTGAAGACTCCGCCTTTAAGCAGGAATTCGTGATCCCGCTCCAGTGCGCGCAGGGCTTCCTCGAGGGAGCCCGGCACCTGCTTGATCTTGCGGGCCTCCTCCGGCGGCAGTTCGTAGAGATCCTCATCGATCGGATCCCCCGGATCGATGCGATTCTGGATGCCATCCAAACCGGCCATCAGGATGGCAGCGAAGGCCAGGTAGGGGTTCGCCGAGGGGTCCGGGCACCGATACTCGATCCGCTTGGCCTTTGGGGAGTCCGAATACATCGGGATGCGGATGCCCGCGCTGCGGTTGCGCCGGGAGTAGACCAGGTTCACCGGCGCCTCATAGCCGGGGACCAGTCGGCGATAGGAGTTGGTAGTGGGCGCACAGAAAGCCAACAGGGCAGGCGTATGGTAGAGGATCCCACCAATGTAATAACGAGCCAGCTCCGAGAGGCCTGCATAGCCCCGCTCATTCCAGAAAAGGTTATGGCCTTCCTTCCATAGGCTTTGATGCACATGCATCCCCGAGCCGTTATCGCCGAAGATGGGCTTGGGCATGAAAGTCGCTGTCTTGCCATGGGCTCGAGCCACGTTCTTAATGATGTATTTATACATCATCACCTGATCGGCCATACGGGTGAGCGACTTAAAGCGCATATCAATCTCGCACTGCCCGCCGGTGGCCACCTCATGGTGATGGGTCTCCACCTCGATGCCCGCCTGCATCAGACGCAGCACAATCTCCGAGCGGAGATCCTGGAGAGAATCCGCGGGAGGCACCGGGAAATAGCCTTCCTTCCAACGCGGGCGGTGGCCCAGGTTCGGTCGCCCTTCATCCCGCCCGCTGTTCCAGATCCCCTCCTCCGAATCGATGAAGTAGAACCCGAAATGCGCCCCCT
>JAUQQB010000508.1 GCA_030550075.1 Chloroflexota bacterium
CCCCGCTCCGCCCCCAAGGCCCCCATGGGAAACGAACTGCGTAAGTCCTACAATCATTCGATATGCACGTGGGCGATGATCCGCCCGAAGCGAAGTTCATCGCCATCCTGAAGCGCATAGGGCAGCCCGGAGACCAGGCGTTTGTTGTTCAGATAGGTCCCGTTGGTGCTTCCCAGATCCTCGATGTAGAAATGGCCATCATGGTAGAAAATCCGCGCGTGGCGACGGGAGACCCAAATCGCCTCCGGACCCTCCTGCGAGAGATCCAAATCGGGGATAAGGCCTAAACTGGGATCCGATCGGCCGATCTCACAGACCTCATGGGAATGCACTTCAATCTCATACCCGGTGTGAGCGATCCGGAGGCGCAGGAGCGCGGCGGGCGTTACTGGAGGCAACTCCTCCAGCCCGGTTTCCCCCTCCGCCAGGGGGGCCGTATGCCAGCGCTCGGCATCAGAGGGAATCTGTTCTTCCGAGGGTTTCAGTTCGAGTGGGTTGAGCTCGGACATGATCTCGCGCTCGATCCTCTGGGATGGAGGGAAGTTCCTGGGCAGAGCAGGCCTCTGAAGGTAGCCTTCCTAATCCTTATCAGAGCGCAAATTCCCTTCCCCAAGGTCCTTTGATGAGAGGAAGGGAATTGCACATTCATCGCTCCCACCGATTTTGGGTGGCTGAGCTGAACGCTCTCAACGCCCAGCCGCCAAAAGCTCTCCAGGAGACAGGATGACAAGTTACATTACAGCTATGCCAATTATACCCCGGCGAAGTTGGCTAAGGAATGGGCCAAAGGTCATCCCTCTTCCAGGGGTTGAAACCCTTTGAGAGTCAGAGTCGGTGTATGAAAAGCCAGTTCTCTGTTCCATAAGGTGGAATGGACTCCTCGACCATCATGCAGGCCGAAGGGCTGCAGGGGGTGGAGGATGATAGTTCTTGAGGGCGGACCGGCTGCCCTCGGCAGCCCGTCCACCTTTAAATCTCTGAAGGAGGAATTCACAGCGAAGCTCCTGGCGTCTGCCTAAACTTTTCGCAACCCTCTGAGAAGGTATTGGAAAAATGTGGTGTCCGGCTTTCCCTTAACCATCAATGGGGCTTTTAGGACAGGTGGGCCGCTGGAGGCAAGCCTGCAGACCTTTAAAAGTTCCGAGGAAGCGGCATGGGACGAGGGCTCAGAATCCTTATCCTTGGGATGCCCGCACTTCTGGGGTTGGTGGCCTGTCAACGAGGAGGGATTGAACACATCGGCCTGGTGGCCCCCTTTGAGGGGCGAGATCGAGCCATCGGTTACGATGTGATCTTTGGGGCGCGTCTGGCGGTGCGGGCGTGGAATGCGGCCCATCCCGAGGGGCCGAGGGTGATGCTGGTGGCCCTGGATGATCAGGGGGATCCCGCTCGGGCACGAGAACGGGCCCGCCAGATTGTGGCTTATCCCCATCTGATCGCGGTGATCGGCCACTTCCGCCCGGAGACCACACAGGCGGCCGCGCCGATCTATCGGGCGGCCGGGATCCCCCTGATAGCGCCGCTCATCCCGGCGGATCGGGTCCCGGAGGGCGCGCTGCCAACGGCTCTGGATCAGCGGACAATGGCAGAGGCGTTCCTTCAGCTTCTTCCATCGGAGGATGGGCGAAGCCTGTGGATGGTTCACGATGAGGAGGAACGATGGTTTGGACCGGAGATGGGAACGTTTTTCCGCGAGCGAGGATGGCGGGTGCGAGAGGCCCAATGGGAGGAAGCTTCCCCCAGGGACGATGAGCCGGTTCTTTTCGACGGCCGGGCGGTTCACGCGGGGGAAGCGGCGCGGCGCTGGCGGCAGGAGGGCTGGCGGGGCCCGTTGCTGGGAGGGCCCGGACTGCTGCATCCCGATCTCCAAATGCTTCGGGAGGCGGACGGACGGGTGTGGGTGGTGGCCGAGACGCGGCCGGTGGAGGATCCGGAGTGGGTGGCCGCATATCGAGCGATCGCGCTGGGGACACCGCCGGGCCCTTACGCCCCGCTGGCTTATGATCTGGTGTGGATCCTGATGCAGATGCAGACGCGCGAGGCGTTTCAGTGGGAGGGGAAATCCGGAACCTGGCGATGGGAACATGGGCGGCTGGGGAAAGAGCCGGCGTGGTTCCTGGAACGATGAGCCTATAATCGGGGGCTTCCTTTTTATCAGGATACTCAGGTCGTTTGCACAGTAGCTTCATAAGCTGCCACCTGAAATGATCCGGTAGCGTATTGTAAGTGATGCTGCCGATTCTGGATTGCTGGTGAGGATGAACCATCGGGTCGCCTGCTCTTGAAGCCGGTCCGATGGGCCGGTGAGAGAGGAAAAAGAGATCCTGGAGCTAGGCGGGTCGACTTCGTTGGCTTGCTTAGCCCCGAACCCCTGGGAAGGATTGGCTCTGGACCCCTAAATCGAAGAGGCAGCAGAGGTTCGCAAGTCTTGGGAGTTTCCACTGCATTTTTCTGATAACATTTAGCACGTGGGGTATAATGATTTAGGACTTACGCAGTTCGTTTCCCTGGGG
>JAUQQB010000509.1 GCA_030550075.1 Chloroflexota bacterium
CGCCTTCGGCGCCCCGCTCCGCCCCCAAAGCCCCCATGGGAAACGAACTGCGTAAGTCCTACAAATTTTGAACAATCACAGGGCGAGCCTTCAGCTCACTGCCGGGCTGACTATCGCAGCCCATCTTGTGTGATCATCTGCTTCAGAAACCTCCAGCAACGGGATGAACGATCTGTCAAGCCTTCCACTCCCTCTATTCCTGTGTTTTCCTGCTCTATACTGAATGATCTCAGGGGCGATCGAGACTTCCCACTAAGGCCGCCAGACCTTCCTCCAGGGCGATCCGGGGGCGCCATCTTAGCTCCGCCGCCGCCCGCTCTACCGACAGGACCATCCGCCGAATGTCTCCAGGTCGGGGAGGGCAGTAGTCCGGCTCCCCCGAATACCCCATGAGAGCCCGCATCCGCTCATAGAGCTCCCGGACGGAGACCTCCTGCCCGGTGCCGATGTTATAGATCCCTCCTGCGCCCTGAGTCAGGGCCAGAAGGTTTGCGCAGGCCACATCCCGGACATGAACGAAATCCCGGGTTTGAGCCCCATCCCCATAGATCACCGGCCGCTTTCCATCCCGCATCGCCGCCAGAAAACGGGCCACCACCCCCGCCTCCCCCGCTACCGGCTGGCGCGGGCCATAGACATTCCCATAACGCAAAATCACCCATTCCAGCCCATGGGAGGTCCCAAACCAGCGGACATAGGCCTCCATGGCCATCTTGCTCAGTCCATACGGGGAAAGCGGCCGCAGGGGATGGTCCTCCGTCACCGGGAATCGCTCCGGCTCTCCATACACGGCCACGCTGGAGGCGACGATCACCCGCCGCACTCCCACCTGGACGGCTACCTGAAGCACGTTCAGGGTCCCCAGAAGGTTCACCGAGGCATCCTCCAGGGGATCCACCACAGCCGCCGCCACGTCGATCTGAGCGGCCTGGTGGTTCAGGACCTCCGGGCGGAAGGCTTCCACCACCTGCCGGAAAGCGGGATCCCGGATATCCATCACCACCAGGGGGATCTCAGGAGGAAGGTTCTCCCGTCTTCCCCGGCTCATGTTGTCCACCACCAGGATCTCGTGGCCTGCCTGGAGATAGGCCTCCACGATGTGAGACCCAATGAACCCTGCGCCGCCGGTGACCAGAATGCGCATGACCTGCACCCCAAAGGGTCGATCTCCAAAGCAGGATCTTCTCCTTCAGCCCCCCAATCGGCAGCACCCGGCCCGCGGGGTGATCTTCCCCGTCATCGCTGTGTCCCGCCGCACCGGGATCCCCGTGAAGGCCGACACCAGTTATAAGCGTTCCGGCCCTCATTAGCCTGTTAGGGAGAACTTAAGGCTCAGCCTCCCCAACCATACACAGGGCCTCCAGGTAAACTGCAGAGCTCAGATGAAACTTCCCTTCTGTCTGCAATCGATCCCATTGCCCCCGCAGGCTGGGGATGAGGCCTGCCCGTCTGGCCCAGATCAAAATGCCCACCGTGCCGATCACGACAGGCCCAGCCGGCGTGCGATCCGGCGAGCCTCTTTTTCATCCGGCAGCACCACATCTGCTCGTTGCTGATAGCCGAGAGCAATCACCTCCGCCTCTCCCTCGTCTAATTCCATGCGAAGCATGGAAACCAAATGCCGATCTCTGACCACGCGCACCGCAATCCATGGAGCGGATGCCACCTCAGCCGCCCGGGATCTCCTTCCCCCTGGTCCACCCCTCCTCGCCGCCCTTCAGGCCCTGGGGGGGACCAGAGGCCAAAGGTCCCCGGCCCTATTCCTGAAAATTCCCCATCCGACCGGACCTCCGTCGTTCGCCTCTGTCCGAGAGGCGTTAACGAGCCCCTCCCGCGGTCCAGGAGGCCACACAGAAGTGTATTGGAGCGGGGCCGAGTACCTTCAGCGCCCGGCCCAACACCCCAAACCGGTGGAAAGGGTCCACCAGCGCTTTGACTGATCCTCGAAAGTCTCTTTACCGCTTCCTTGCCCGGGTCATCCCATCGCGCCGGAAGGTTCCCCTCCGAATCGGATGCGCCAGAGCGGTCCGCAACACCTCATCCATGGTCTCCACGAAGATCAACGTCATCCCCCGGATCTCCCGCCGGGGCAGCTCCACCAGGTCCCGCTGGTTCTTCTTGGGCAGGATCACCCGCTGGATCCCCGCCCGATGCGCCGCCAGGATCTTCTCCTTCAGCCCCCCGATCGGCAGCACCCGGCCCCGCAGGGTGATCTCCCCCGTCATCGCTGTATCCCGCCGCACCGGGATCCCCGTGAAGGCCGACACCAGCGCCGTGGCGATGGTGATCCCCGCCGACGGCCCGTCCTTCGGGATGGCCCCCTCAGGCACATGGATGTGCACGTCGGTCTTCTCAAAGCGCTTGGGCCGGATCCCGAAATCCCGCGCCCGCGAGCGCAGATAGCTCATGGCCGCCTGGGCGGATTCCTGCATCACTTCCCCCAGCTGGCCGGTGAGCAGGAGCATCCCCTTCCCTTCCATGAGGGTGACCTCCACCGGC
>JAUQQB010000510.1 GCA_030550075.1 Chloroflexota bacterium
AGCCGCGCGCCGAAGGCGCGCGGCTCGGCCCCAAAAGCCCCCAGGAGGAAACCGCCTCTATCCGTATAGGCATTGCGGGAGAACGGCTGAATAGTTACCTCTTTCCCAGGTTTTGGAGGCTGGGGCGGGCGCCTTCAGCGCCTGCCTCAGTCACCTCTTCACGCAAATGGATCAATGTTCAGGCAGAGGGTGGCATGGACCGGACCATCGTGAGGGTGGAGCATCTGGAGAAGCGGTTTGGCCCAGTTTGGGCCCTGGCGGATCTGTCTTTTGCCGTGGATGAGGGGGAGATCTTCGGCATCATCGGGCCGGATGGGGCCGGGAAGACGACCCTGTTGCGGATCCTCGCGGGGGTCCTGCGGCCCGATGCGGGCTCCCTGCGGCTGTTTGATCGAGATCTGCTCCGGGAGCTGGAGAGGGCCCGGCCATGGATCGGCTATATGCCCCAGAACTTCAGCCTGTATGGCGACCTGACCGTGCGGGAGAACCTGCTGTTCTTTTCCACGATGTATGGGGCCTCCGATCCCGCCTGGATGGCGCGTCTGCTTCATTTTGCCCGCCTGGAACCATTCATAGATCGTCGCGCCGCTCAGCTTTCCGGGGGGATGCAGAAGAAGCTGGCCCTGATCGGGGCGATGATCCACCGGCCGCGCCTCCTGCTGCTGGACGAGCCCACCACCGGGGTGGATCCGGTGTCGCGGCGGGAGCTCTGGGATCTGCTCAGCGAGTTCCATCTTCAGGGGGTTACGATCCTGGTGACCACGCCGTATCTGGACGAGGCGGAGCGCTGCACGCGGGTGGCGCTGATCCATCGCGGACGGATGCTGGCGATCGATGCCCCGGATCGGCTTCGCGCCTCGCTGGGTCATCCGGTCATCGAGGTCATCGCCCGGCCGATCCTGCGGGTCCACGCCGCGCTCATGGAGCATCCGGGGGTTCTGGAGGCGGTGGTCCTGGGCGATCGGATCCGGCTGGTGGTGCGGGAGGGCAGCCTTTCCCCCGAGGATGTGGAAGGGGTGGTCCGGGCGATCCCCGGTGCCATTATTCAGGAAGCGCGCTGGGCCGCGCCTCGCCTGGAGGAGGTCTTCGCCCACCTGATGCGCCGGGAGGCCGTCGATGGATGAAGTGGTGATCCGCGCGGAAGGGCTAACCCGCCGCTTCGGGATGTTCACGGCGGTGGACCATGTTTCCTTCGAGGTCCGCTGTGGGGAGATCTTCGGGTTTCTGGGCCCCAACGGGGCGGGGAAGACCACGACCATCCGGATGTTGCTGGGGCTGCTGGAGCCCACCGCAGGTCGCGCCTGGGTGCTGGGGCATGATGCAACGCGCGAGACAGCCCGGATCCGTCCGCGGATCGGCTATGTGAGCCAGCGCTTCAGCCTGTATCCGGACCTCTCGGTGGAGGAGACACTGCGGTTTTATGGGGCGGCGTATGGGTTGCCCCTTCCACGTCTGGGGGATCGGATCCCCGCGTTGTTAGAGCTCCTGGGCCTGACCGGGCAGGAATGGCGTCTGGTTCGACATCTGGCGGGAGGCTGGCGGCAGCGGGTGGCCCTCGCGGTCGCGCTGCTTCACGAGCCCGAGATCGTGTTTCTGGACGAGCCGACGGCCGGGATGGATCCGCTGGCCCGACGGGAGATCTGGTCGTTGCTGTATCAGCTGGCGGAGCAGGGGATCACAGTGTTTGTCACCACTCACTATATGGATGAGGCGGAACAGTGTTCCCGCCTGGCCCTCATCCATAATGGCCGTCTGATCCTGCAGGGAGCGCCGACCGAGTTGAAGGTCATGACCGATCTGGGGAGCGTGCTGGAGATCACGGCAGCCCCGCTGGATCGCGCGCTGGCCGTGCTACGGGAATGGTCGATCTTCCAGTATGTGACGCTCCATGGCCCTCGCATCCATGCTTACCTCCGAGCGCCTGAAGTCCTTTTGGAGGAGATCCGGAAGCGCCTGGAAATGGCGGGCCTGGAGCCTATTTCAGTGGAACCTGTGGCCCCCTCTCTGGAGGACATCTTCCTGTGGGTGATCGAGCGGGAGAGCTCCCCTTCGGCTCCATAAACTGGGGCTTTTGAAGGCGGGAGATGCCCTGCCGGGCTTCAGATCTTGAGTTGGAGGCGAGGTTCAATGAAGAGGAAATCCCGTATGCTCCTCATGATCCTCCTTTTATTCGCCGGCTCATGTCGGCCGGCGATCGAACGGCCTTTGCGGGCTTCCGGTTATCTGGAGGCTCAGGCCATCGATGTCATCGCGGTGGAAGGCGGCCGTGTGCTTCGCGTATGGGTCGAGGAAGGCGATGGGGTCCAGGCCGGCCAGCGTCTGATCGAGCTGGATCCGGCCTTTCTGGAAGCGCAGATCCAGATAGCCGAGGCCCAGGTGACCCAGGCCCGGGCCGCGCTGAACGCCCTGGAGGCGGGCCCCCGGGAGGAAGACGTGCGAGAGGCGATGGCCCTGGTGGATCAGGCGCAGGCGTTGCGGGATGGCGCGTTTC
>JAUQQB010000511.1 GCA_030550075.1 Chloroflexota bacterium
ATAAATATATTTTGGGGGGAGCCGCGCGCCTTCGGCGGGCGACTCCCCCCCAAACCCCCAGGAGAAAACCAGCTGCGTAACTCCTATCAAAAAGCCTCACCCGTGGCTTCTTGAAGGGTCTGGATGAAAACAGATAAAGCCTCCTCCCTGAAACCGGAAGCTTCCCCCTGCTGGATCAGGGCGCTGCCGATCACCAGTCCATCCACCTCCGGAGCCAGCGCCCGAACGTGCTCCGGTCGGGAGATCCCGAATCCCAGCGCCACCGGCGCCCCGTTCGCCGCCCGGCGGGCTCGCCGCAAATGCGCCGCCACATCGGACGGCAGCCGATCCCGCGCCCCGGTGATCCCGGTTACGGAAACCAGGTAAAGAAACCCGGTGGCGGTGGCGGCGATCCGGGCCAGCCGCTCATCCGGGGTGGTGGGCGCGGCCAGGGGCACCCAGGCCAGGCCCGTCGCCCCCGCGGCCGCCCGCAGTTCCTCCGCTTCCTCCAGAGGAAGATCGGGAACGATCAGCCCATCGATCCCGGCCCGGACCGCCTCGTCGAGGAAGCGTGGGATCCCCCAGGCCAGGATCGGGTTCACATAGGTCATCAGGCACAACGGCTGCCTCACCCCGATTGCCCGCAGCCGAGCGGCTGCCTCCAGCACGTGAGGCGTGCGCACCCTGTTCTCCAGCGCGCGCTGGGTTGCCCGCTGGATCACCGGGCCATCCGCCAGGGGATCCGAGAACGGCAGGCCCAGCTCGATAAGATCCGCACCGGCATGGGCCAGGGCCGCCACGATCCGGACCGACGCTTCCAGGTCCGGATAACCCATCGGCCAGTAGAAGATCAACGCCGGACGCCCCTGCGCTCGGGCCCGGCGGAACGTTTCCTGCACCCTTTCGATCCCGTTCATGCTGATCCTCCACGGGCTTCACGGCGGGCGGACGGGCTCTCCACCGCCTCGCCTTCCCCCAGGGCCTTCGCCACTGTCTCCAGATCTTTATCCCCCCGCCCCGAGAGGTTCACCAGGATCCACGCGCCCGGCCGCGCTCGCGCCAGGCGCATCGCCTCGGCCACCGCGTGAGCGGACTCCAGGGCAGGAAGGATCCCTTCCAGTCGCGCCAGCGCCTGGAAGGCGGCCAGTGCCTCCGCATCGGTGACCGCTGTATAGCGAACCCGCTTTTGATCCCGCAGCCAGGCGTGCTCCGGGCCGACGGCGGGATAATCCAGGCCGGCGGAGATCGAATGGGTGTCCAGGATCTGTCCCCACGGATCCTGGAGAACATACGTGCGCGTGCCGTGCAGAACCCCCACCCGGCCCCGGTCGCCGTCGGCAAAGCGGGCGGCGTGGCGGCCGCTCGGGATCCCCTCCCCGCCGGCCTCCACCCCCACCAGCTCCACCGGATCCTCCAGGAAGGCGGCGAAGAGGCCGATGGCGTTGCTGCCCCCACCCACACACGCCACCGCCACATCCGGGAGCCGCCCGAACTGCTCCAGCATCTGCGCGCGGGCCTCCACCCCGATCACGGACTGGAACGTGCGGACGATCAGGGGATAGGGATGTGGTCCCAGGGCGGAGCCCAGGAGATAATGCGTCGTCCGCACGTTCGTCACCCAGTCCCGGATCGCCTCGTTGATGGCGTCCTTCAACGTGCGAGATCCGGTATCCACCGGGCGCACCTCGGCGCCGAGCAGCCGCATGCGGAACACGTTCGGCCGCTGGCGGGCCATATCGGCCGTGCCCATGTAGATCACACATTCCAGGCCGAGGAGGGCACAGGCGGTCGCCGTGGCCACCCCGTGCTGGCCCGCCCCGGTTTCCGCCACCACCCGCCGCTTGCCCAGGCGCCGGGCCAGCATGGCCTGGCCCAGGGCGTTGTTGATCTTATGGGCTCCGGTGTGGGCCAGATCCTCCCGCTTGAGGAGGATCCGCGCGCCCACCACCTCGCTCAGCCGCCGGGCCTCCGTCAGCGGCGTGGGCCGGCCGACATACGTGCGCAGCAGATGCTCGAACTCCCTCAGGAACTCCGGGTCCTTCACCGCCGCATCGAACGCCACCTCCAGCTCCTCGAGGGCGGGGATCAGGGTTTCGGGAACATACCGACCGCCATAGGGCCCAAAGTAGCCCCGGCGTTCCTGCACAGGCGGAGGAATTAGCCGGATCATCGAACCTCCAAGGCTCGTCGAGCTTCGCACGACTGGTCCAAGGGCGAGCTTCCCAGCTCGCCGGATCGCTTGGAAGACATGTCCTCCCGTAATCCGGTGTGCAGCAGGGCCCAATCGTGCCCGTTCTTTCTGGGAACACCTGTAACGGGCACTTCGCTTCGCTTCGTGCCCGACCACAAACAAAGGGCTTCTTGTTCGCAGTAGGGCACGTAAGTGCCCGTTCTCTTTTTGTGCACGCCTATAACGGGCACTCCGCTTCGCTCCGTGCCCGACTACGAACAAAGGGCTTTTCCTGTTCGTAGTGCTCCCTCCAGATTTGATTT
>JAUQQB010000512.1 GCA_030550075.1 Chloroflexota bacterium
GGAGACCTCCCCGGGGCTTCCCCGGGGATTCTGGCTCTATATGGCCGGCGTCGCGCTTTTCGCGGCCGGGTTTGTGGATTTCACCCTCATCGCGTTCCATCTGGAGCGGACAGGGCTTGTCGCCCGATCCTGGATCGCGATCGCTTACGCGATCGCGATGGGCACCGATGCCCTCGCGGCGCTTGCATTAGGATGGGCCTGGGATCGGGCAGGGTCTCATCTGTTAGGCGGCACCGTGCTCTTCACGGCCATGGCCGCTCCGCTGATTTTCCTGGGCGGGCCCGCAGGACGGATGATCGGATTGCTCATGTGGGGGACCGGTATGGGATTCCAGGAATCGATCATGCGGGCGATCCTGGCCGCCCAGGTTCCCTCCCATCGTCGGGGGACCGCCTACGGGGTTTTCCATACGCTCTACGGATTGGCGTGGATGCTGGGGAGCGTGCTGCTGGGGAAACTCTATGATCGATCGATCGCGATGATGGCCTGGTCCTCAGCCGGTCTGCAGATCGGCGCGCTGCTCATGCTGACATACTGGCAGAGGATTGGAGAGGCTTCTTGAGGCCAGGAAGACCCCTGAAGAAGCGAGCTCCTCCCCAAATTCCCTCGACGGGAGAATCCGACAGTTTGCTCAAAATCCAGCTGGAGGGACCACTAATGAATCTATGGAAGGATCTTTCACCAGGGCCTGCTGTGCCCCACCTCATCCATGTGATTGTGGAGATCCCGAAGGGTTCCCGCAATAAATATGAGTTCGATAAATCCACTGGCATGATCCGACTGGATCGGGTGCTCTATTCCCCCATCCACTATCCGGGAGATTACGGGCTGATCCCCCAGACCCTTTACGACGATGGAGATCCTCTGGATGTCCTGGTGATGGTGACCGAGCCCACCTTCCCGGGGTGTATGATCACGGCGCGGCCCATCGGCCTGTTCCGGATGATGGATCGGGATAGCCCGGATGATAAGATCCTGGCAGTCCCCGCCCATGATCCGCTGTTTCAGGATTATCACGACATCTCGGATATCCCCCAGCACTTCCTTCGAGAGGTCGCCCACTTTTTCACGGTCTATAAAGACCTGGAAGGCGGGCGGGTCCGGGCGCTGGGATGGGATAACGCCGAGCAGGCCATGGAGCGGATCCTTCACGCGATCCGGCTTTATGCCGCACGCATGGGAGGCGGGGCATCTCTTGAGGGGCTTTCTCCCTCTCCATTGAATGGAGGCTAAGATGCTGGAGGACTTTGAGAAAACCTTCTTCCCGGAGGCTCAAGTCGTCACCCTTGCCGTTCCCGTGCTGGCCGAGACCATGGAGGCGCTCCAGGCCATCGCGACGGCTCATGGCCGGACGATCGAGGATATCGCTCGCGCGGCTCTGGCGGAGGGGCTGGCGGCCCTGCAGGAGCGGCTGGGATCCGGCCCTCGCGCCGCAGAACAGAGTCCGCTCCGGCTCCATGCGGAGCTCTCGGTGATGCGGTATCGCGCCTTCACATTGCTGAAAGCGGTTCAAGCCCTGGAGATGAAAGTCAACGCTCTCCAGGCGGAGCTTCAAACCCTGCGGGCAGCCAACGCGGACTTACAGACACGCCTTCGGGAGTGTCAGGAGAAGAAACATGAAGAGTAGCGCTTACCGCGCAAGTGAAGCCGGGCATTAGGGAGTGGAGGGCGCGCCCTCCACTCCCTAATTTCCCTTCGTTTAATCCAGCCGGGCCGCTGCGGCGGCGATGAAGGCCTTAAAAAGCGGATGAGGACGGTTGGGCCGGCTCTTAAACTCGGGATGGAACTGCGTTCCCAGCATGAAGGGGTGATCTGCTAGCTCCGCAATCTCTACCAGCCGACCGTCTGGGGAGAGGCCGCTCAGCACCAGTCCTGCCCGCTGCAGAAGATCCCGGAACGCATTGTTAAACTCGAAACGATGACGGTGCCGCTCGTAAACGAGATCGGTCCCATAAGCCTGGGCCGCTTTCGTTCCCGGAACCAGCTTGCATGGATAAGCGCCCAGCCGCATGGTTCCACCCAAATCCGTGATGTCTCGCTGTTCCGGCAACAGATCGATCACGGGATAGCGAGTATGGGGATTGAATTCCGTGCTGTTGGGCTCATCGGAGTTAAGGACATGGCGAGCCAGCTCAACGACCATCACCTGCATCCCGAGACAGAGGCCCAGGTAGGGGACCTTGTTCTCCCGAGCGTAACGTGCGGCCATAATCTTCCCTTCAACCCCCCGATAACCAAAGCCTCCGGGCACCACAATCCCATGGACCTGCTTTAAGCGTTCCCACCCGCGGCCGTGTTCCAGGTCCTCTGCTGCGATCCATTCGATCTGCACGTCGACTCCATGGGCGACGCCGGCGTGAATGAGCGCCTCGCGGACGCTGATGTAAGCATCATGGAGATCGACATACTTGCCCACCAGGGCGATGGGCAGCTTCTCCTTCGGGCGCCGCATCTCACTCACCATCCGGGACC
>JAUQQB010000040.1 GCA_030550075.1 Chloroflexota bacterium
CACGGCCCTTTGGGCCGTGGGGAGGGGGGAGAAAGGGGGGTGGGGCCCTTCCGCCGCTTCGCGGGAGCTCCGAACGGAATGTGGCCCGGCTGAATAGTTACGTCTCCTCTATTTCTCCAGCCCTGGGAATTCAGGAAATTGGGGGGGAGGCGCGCCTTACGACCCCCTCATTCGCCCTCACCTTATCAGATAAAGAGGGGGCAGCGGCCACTGGCTGCTGTCCCCTCTTTCCACACTTTCCTCTCTCCCTAGCGCCTTACGCGCCATTAGGGTGAGAGATAAAGGCCAGGAAGACTGAATGAGTCAGCTTCTATAATCCTATAGGGATCTTTTCCCTTAGGGTTACTGGGACATCTCCTTCACAGGGACGGAGAGGGTCATCTCCCCGCTCTTCTCAAAGCGGAGCGTCAGGGTGAAGGTATCCCCAACTTTCAGATCCCGCTTCAATCCGATCAACATCACGTGGAGCCCGCGGGGCCGAAATTCCACCTTCCCGCGAGCCGGGATCTCCACCCGGGGGACGGGCTGCATTTTCGCCACATCACCTTCCATTTTGGTCTCATGGAGCTCCACCATCTCCGCTACATCGGAGGCCGCGCCGACGAGGGCATCCGGTTGATCCCCATTGTTAATGGCGATGAAATAGACGGCGCTCGTGCCCTCCATTCCGTGTTCGTGGCCCATCTGCTGATCTCCGTGGCTCATTCCCATCATCCCAGGGCGAGCCCATATGTCCTGAATCTGGATTTTAGGACCTTGCGCTGCCGGAGCCGCGCATGCAACCACCAAGATCCCGATGAGCAAGCCAAACCACTTTATGGAGCGTGGGAACATCATATTGAGAACCTCCTGAAGTTTTACGATGGTTGACGAGCCAGCGGTGCAGGTTGTTTTAATAGGGTTACAACGAAGCCAGCTTCAGACGTGGGGCGTTCTCGCAATAGGCGACGGATCTTTTCCATCGCCTCCTTTAATTCCGTTCGGCTCCCCGGCAGGAGCGCCCGCACCCGTCCCTGGCGATCCACCAGGAAGATCCGGTCCGTGTGGTTTATGAAGTAGTTGACCTCTTTACCGGATGCGCTCGGCGTGCCGCTGACCGGCGTCCCATTGATCACGTAAACCCGTTCCGTATAGATCCCCAGGATCTCGGTAAGCTGGCGGGTCGTGGAAGGATCGCCGGTGAGGAAAACCCAGTTCCCGAAATCGATCTTTCGAACCTGCGCATAACGACGCAGGACCTCCGGGGTATCTCGCTCCGGATCAAAGGTGAGGGTCACGAAAAACACCTCGTTCGATAATCCCTCCACCGCAATCTGCTGCTGGATCTCCATCATCCGGGCCGTGATCAACGGGCAGACATCCGGGCAGTGGGTATAAATCATCCCCAGGACTACCACCTTGCCCCGGGTCTGGCCTAGCCAGAAGGTGCGGCCATCCTGATCCGTAAACGGCCAATCCGGGACAGTCATGTAGACCGGGAGGGATTCCGCCCGGACGTCCGTGGCGATTTTCACCGCCCCGGCCGCGGCTACGAAAAGCAATCCAATTCCGACTCCTAACCAGAACCATCGCGGCATCTGAACTCTATCCTCCTTACTCGCTTTACGCTATTATATATATTTACTTTTTACTTTAATTTCGGGCTGGACCAGATGTTGAGGGCGGCGCCTGCCCAGCCTCGAGGGTGCTTTTCTCCTCGGTCCGAAGGGCTGTAGGGGGAAAGGAGGCAATCGGTTCGCCCCATTTCCGCAACGCTGCGGTAGGGCGAGCGCTAAGGGCGCTCGCCCCACCCATCGTGTTCCGTTTTCCTATCGGATAGGCGCCGGGTTGGAAGGCAGGAACCCATAAGCCGAGAACGGGGAGGTCTGAAGCACCTGGGTGAGCACGGGCGTGTAGGAGATCACGATCAGGACCGCTGCGACCGCCAGCCACACCCGCCAGCGCTCGAAGGCCAGCGGGGCATCCGCGGCGGTGTGCAGGGCTTCCGAAATGGGCACCTCCACCTGGGCCGGCTGCCGGGAGAACCAGATGGTCATCGCCATGTTCAGGAGGAACAACACCCCAGCGATGAACATCAGCGCCCCGCCGACAGCGGCCAGGATCAGGAAAGGCATCCATTCCGGCAGCAGATACGGCGAGAAGCCCAGGTTCGTCCGCCGCGGCTCGCCCTCCAGCCCGCCGCGCATCATTCCCACCGCGAAGATCATCACCCCCACGAACCACAAATACATGTTCGCCAGGGCCACCTTGCGGCTCCACAGGGCGCGGCCGGTGAGATAGGGCACCATCCAGGCGGCCATCGCCATGAAGGTCAGGGTCACTGCGGTGCCCACCGTTAGATGCAGGTGGCCGGGCACCCATGAGGTATTGTGCACCACCAGGTTGACGTTATACGAGGCGTTCACGATGCCGCTGATGCCTCCAAAGGCGAAGGCGATCATTGAAAGGGTTGCGCCAGCGAACGCGGGCTCCCCCCATGGGAGCCGGAAGATCCAGTCGATGAGCCCGCGGCCTCCTCGCTGCCGCCCGGCGTATTCCAGGGAGGCCATCAGATTGAAGGCCGTGAGCAGACTGGGGATCGTCACGATGAATGTCCCGAAGGCGTGAACCAGCTTCCATTCCTGCCCGATCGCCGGATCGGTGTATTGATGATGCACCCCAATGGGAGTGGAGAAGATCAGCAGCATCAGGAACGCCAGGCGCGCCATCGGGTCGCTATACAGCTTGCCGCCCGCCAGTCGGGGGACCATGGTATACCAGACCACATAGGCCGGCAACAGCCAGAAGTAGACCAGCGGGTGCCCGAAATACCAGAAGAGCGTGCGGGCCAGCATCGGGTTGGTCTGCTTAACCAGCCCCAGGGACCAGGGGAGCAGGAGGAAGAGGACCTCAATGGCCACGCCCAGGGTGGCGATATACCAGAGGACGAAGACGGTAATGGATCCAAACGTCATTAGTGGGGTGCGCTGACCCGGGTTCTCCCGCCGCCACGCTATATAAGTCAAGATCATGTTGGCTCCGGCAACCCATGAGCCCACAATCAATAGCGTGGCTCCCAGGTAAAAGGCCGGGTGCGCCATCAGCGGCGGATAGAAGGTATACAGGACGTTCGCCTGGCGGGTCAGGATGGCGTAGCCCGCCGCGGCCACTCCGAGCGTCATCAGCCCGAAACCGGTCCAGCCCAGGCTCAGGCTGTAAAGCGGGCGGCCGAGGGAGGCGCGCACGGCGAGCGTCAGCAGCGCCACAATGTTATAAGTCGTCCAGACGAGGGCGTTCAACACACCATGGAAAGTCAGCCCCTGATAATAATCGTATAGGGGGGTTGCCGGGATGAGCTTCGCCCGGGCAAGGACCTGGAGCAGGCCGAAGAGGATGCCGACCGCAATGGCAATATAGGCCACATAAAGATGCCAGCGAAGCAATTGCTTTTCGCTTTCAGGAATCGTTACGGCTCCCATCGTCGCCTCCTCGAAGCTATAAGGCCTTGCGGATGATGTCGGTCACCGAGAGGATGCCCAGCAGCTGCTCGCGGATCACCGGCGCGCGCCGGATCCCGGTCCGGGCGAAGAGGCGCGCCACGTTTTCCACCGAGAGATCCGGGTTCACCACGATGCAGGGCTTGGTCATGATCTCGCGCACCAGCACCGATTGCGGGCTCAGGCCCTGGGCGACGACTTTGTAGACGATATCAGTCTCCGTGACGATGCCGTAGGCATCTTCTTCGTTGGAGCGCTCCACAATGAGCGCCCGCAAGCCCTTTTCCTTCATCAGCGCGACGGCCTCCGCTACCGTGGCGGAGGGCTCAACGGTCACCACCTCGGTCGTCATAATGTCCTTCGCTTTCAACCCCATGGCACACCCCCTGTTCGATTGGGTTTCTAACGGGCCCAGCAGGCCAGAGCGGAAGCCACAGCCCGGGCTGGGCTCGGGCCTTGATCTCCCGCCGCGCGGGGCTCCACGATGACCTTGGCCGACATCGCATGGTGGCCTAATCCGCAATACTCATGGCAAACAATCAGGTATTCCCCGGGCTGATCGAAGCGAACCTGAGCCCGGTTCACCACGCCGGGCACGGCCATCATATTCACATTGGTGTTCAGGAGCTTGAAACCATGCTGAACATCTTTGCTGGTGAGGTTGAAGGTCACGAGGGAGCCGGCGGGGATTCGGATCTCACGGGGATTGAACAACCACATCTGAGCCACCACGTTCGCCACGTATTGACCTGGGGCGACCTCCACCACCGCAGGCTGATCAAAGGGCGGTATGTCTGTGACACAGGTGGGCACGCGGATCCCCAGGCCGAAGGCCCCGACAACGATCGCGAGGAAGAAAGCCGTCATCAGCAAACCGGCTCCAAAGATAGCGACACGTTCGTAGAGATCCTGGACCATGCTTGACCTCCCGCGCTCGATGTTCCTGGAATGCCAGCGAACGGAGCTTTAAAAAGCCGTCATCCCGCGGGGAAGCAGGATGGTCAGGTAAAGGCCGAACCACATGGCGGCGAACAGGAGAATCATCGCCAAGAAAAGGAGCAAAGCCACACGAGGTTGAAAGGTCTCATGCATATTGCACCTCCTTCCAGGTAGATCGATGAAGGATGGTGAACCCTTCCTGCCTTCAATTAACGAACGACACTCTCCGCTGGAACCTTCACCGTGTTGTTAAAAGCATTGGCGCCGTTCGCCCCGTTACGGGATTGGGCCGCTCGGATTTGCCGGGCCTGCACGGCTACCTGGGCGAAGGTTGTGGAGCCTAAAAGATGAGTCAAATAGGCCTGGGCCTGAGCCCAAATGGGATGAATCGCACAGAAGCTGGATCGTGGGCAGAGATGGGGCTCGCGGGAACAGCGGTTCAAACGAATGGGGCCTTCCATCGCTTCCAGGACCTCCAGCAGGGTGATCGATCCCGCGGGCCGAGCCAGACGCACTCCGCCTCGTCGACCCCGGCTCGCTTCGACAAAACCGGCTGCGCAGAGATCCCGAATGATCTTCTGCAGGAAGGCATAGGGAATCGCCTGTCGCCGCGCGATATCCCGGGCTCGAGCCCGCATTCCCGGTGGCAGCAAGGCCAGATCCAGAATCACCCGCATCGCATAATCGGCCCGCCGGCTGATCTCCATCAGAGCCTCCTGGGAAAATTCGAACATTACGGACCTTAATAGTCCAATTTGAAGGTAGAGGCTCGATGTTTCTATAGGTAGTGTCATCTATCACTTATCGACTGTGACAATGCTCACACTGAGTCCTAATTGTCTTTATAGCTCTCTGGGATTTTCCATAGAGCCCGGCTCCACAAGTCCCAGATAGGGGAGGGATGTTCAGTTGCGCTCCATATATAGGGGCGCGACTTGAACATCCCCACACGAGCTCCCAAAGAGCCGTCTTTATTAAGGATTGGGTAAGGCTTGGGAAAAAGATCTTTTTGAAATTGGGCAGGGTAGGCCACCCTTGGCGGCCTGCCCTGACCCAACACTCCCTTCACCGGAATTACCCCATAGGCCACTTGGTGCACGCGCTTCATTCCAATATGAGTTCGGGGACCGTGAAAAGGGAGAAAGAAGTAGCCGGCCTGTTCTCTGGAGCAACAACTGAAGCCTCGGGGCGAGAAAGACCTCCCTCGTTTCGGCAGCCCCTTGGACTGCAGAAAAAGACCTTCTGATCTCCTCCAGGGAGCAGATTGCGTTAAAATTAACCCAAGTTGTCCTGTTGTAAACTCAGAGGCAGCTTCATCGCTATTACGCTGCTCTACTTCTCCTGTCCCTTCCCAATGCTGCACTGGGACCTTAGGAAGAGGGTGAGCGAGGGGTAAAATCCGAGGAGTTGGGACAAGAAGAGTTAAGGCCTTTTGGGTTCATATGATCACATTGTGAGGAGGAACCGCATGCCGTTTCCACCCACTCCTATGGCCATTCGCTGTCCTTTCTGCGGCCAACCGATTCAGGTCCAGGTCCGCCAGATTATTGACGTCTCCGAGGAGCCCTATTTGAAGCGGTTGCTTCTTGCTGGACGCCTGAATGCCTTCGTTTGCCCGCGTTGCGGTAATCGGGTGAGCTTCGCCGTGCCCTTCCTTTATCACGATCCAGACAAGGAACTGGCTTTCGTGTTCATCCCGATCCAGGCGAACCTGAAGGAGGTGGATCGCCAGCGCATTGTGGGGCAGCTCACCGATGCGATCCTGCGACAGCTGCCCCGGGAGAAGCGTAAGGCTTATCTGCTTCAGCCCAAGGAGTTCTTCACCATCCAGAGCCTCCTGGAAGCGATCCTCCGGGCCGATGGCTACACGGACGAGGATCTCCGGGCGATGGAGGAGCGAACGCTCCTTCTGCAGCGGATCCTGAACGCCCGGCGCATGGAGGATGCGGAGGAGCTGATCCGGGGGAATGTGGAGAAAATCGATGCCGAGTTCTTCCGTCTTTTCCACGAAGCGCTGACGACGGTTCAGGAGGAAGGATCAGCGGAGGAGTTCGCCCGGATCGTGGCCATCCGGGACCGCCTGCTTGAGCTGACGCCTCATGGACAGACCGTCCGCTCCCGGACGCAGCTCATTGAAAAATTCACCCGCGCGCCGAGCGGCGAGACCTTGCTGGAAGCCCTTCTGGAGGCCACGGATCCGGAGACCCGTCAGACCCTGGTGGCCCTGGGCCGTCCTTTCCTGGATTATCGTTTCTTCCAGAACCTGACCCGGCGGATTGAGGAGGCGGAGGCGGCCGGTCGGCAGGAGGAAGCCGAGCGTCTCATTGCGTTGCGTCGGGAGATCCTGGAGGCCCGGGAGACAGTCGATCAGGAGATCCGACGGGTTTACGAGGAGCGAGCCCGCCTGATCCGGGAGCTCCTGAGCGCGCCATCCGAGCGGGAGCTGCAGGAGCGCTTGGTCCAGCGCATGGCGGAGATCGATGATATTTTCTTCGATGTCCTTCAAATGAATATAGAGGCCGCGCTGGAGGCGGGTGATACCCGGCTGGCTCAGGCCTTGAACCTCCTGGGGCAAATCGCGATGGCGGTCCTCCAGCAGACGTTGCCGCCGGAGCTTCGGCTGCTGAACGCTTTGCTGAACGTCCGCTCGGAGGAGCATCGCCGACAGATCCTGGAGCGGAACCGCCGGTTGCTAACGCCCCAATTCCAGCAGTGGTTGCAGCAGATGGAGACCCGGATGCGGGAAGAGGGTCGGGCCGAGATGGCCGAGCAAATCGCGGCGATCCGCTCGCTGGTCGAGCAGGTGGCCGCCACACCGGCGATCCTTCGACCTTCATAAAAGATCCCTGGGTGAGCTCGCCCCGCACCCTAAAGGTCTTCCATCCCCCTTCCTGCGGCCCAAAGGGCCGCAGGAAGGGGGAGCAGGAGGGTAACCCGCTTTCCATGCGGATCGTCGCTCGCACCCCATCATCATAGCCATAGGATGCACAGCATGCGTTTGCAAGGATCTCTAATATGGCGGGTGAGATGATCTCACGGTCGATCCATGGTCGGTGGTGGGCGGGGGGATCTCCCCGTGCGATCCGGGTGATCCGGGTGATTCGGGAGAGCCCGCGCGTGCAGACATTGATTCTGGACGCCCGGATTGAGGCCCGGCCGGGTCAGTTCGTGATGGCATGGCTGCCCGGCTATGAGGAAAAGCCGTTCAGTCTCGCGGAAGCGGATCCAGTGACCCTGACGGTGGCTCGGGTGGGCCCATTCTCCACCGCTCTTCATGCCTTGCAGCCGGGAGATCGCATATGGCTCCGGGGTCCTCTGGGCCAGGGGTTCACGCTTGAGGGTCAGCGGATCCTCCTCATTGGAGGGGGATACGGAGTCGCCCCCCTGGCCTTCCTGGCCCGGGAGGCGATCGCGCGAGGAGTTCAGGTAACTGCCCTAACGGCTGCCCGGCGCGCTGAGGATGTGCTCTATGCGGGCCGTTTTCGGGATCTGGGGGCTTCGGTCGTTGTGGCCACAGAAGATGGCTCTGCTGGGGAGCAAGGGCGGGCTCCTGAAGTGGCGGCCCGTCTGCTGCGCTTGGGCACCTATGATGCCCTTTATGGATGTGGGCCCGAAGGGATGCTGGAGGGGCTCAAAGCGCTGGCCGTCGCGTTCGGCATCCCCGCGCAGCTTAGCTACGAGGCCTACATGCGATGTGGTATCGGGCTGTGCGGTTCATGCGAGCGGGAGGGCGTGGTATTGTGCCTGGAGGGCCCGGTATTGCAGTTCGGGTAAGGACTTGCGCTGTTGACCTTCGCCCCCAGATTTTTGGGCTGGGCCAGAGGCCTTCGGTCCCTGGCCCAGCCCAAAAATAAACGTGGGGAAGGGTCCCTTGCACGCCCTTTAACAGAGAGCGCAGGAGTTACGCAGTTAAAAGCCCTGAAGACAGGGCAGAATGGTCCCCCCCAAAGCCTCTACAGGAAACCAACTGCGTAGCTCCTACAGAGGCCAAATCCGTCATGGGATCCTATTCCGTCGCCGTTTTCCGGTTATCTCCCCTTTTGGAGCGAAAGTTCCAGGAATGGGTTCAGAGCCTTTTATCTTCTGCCCTCGTTGTGGAGCTCGTCTGACTCATCGCTTCCTCTTCGGTCGGGAGCGCCCGGTCTGCCCGGTTTGTGGATATATTGTCTTCTACGATCCGAAGGTCGCTGTAGGGGTGCTGGTGGAGCATGAAGGGAAGGTCCTACTGGTGCGACGGCGCTACGAGCCAGGGAAGGGAGGATGGGCGCTTCCTGCTGGATTCGTGGAGATCGATGAAGGGCCGGTTGCCGCCGCGATTCGAGAATGTCGGGAGGAGACTGGGTTCCTCATCCGCATCTGCGGCCTGCTGGATGTCTTCGCCGTTTCCATGGATCCCCGTGGCCCCGCGGTTTTCATCGTATATCGGGGGGTCCCGATCAGCGGTTTCCTCCAGCCAGGGGATGATGCGCTGGAGGCTGGTTTCTTTTCACCGGATGGCCTTCCCTCGCCGCTGGTCTTCGCCAGCACGCGCCGCGCCCTCTGGCGATGGCGACGTGAGAAAGGGCTCATGGATCGGCGGTTTTAAGGGCGGGACGCTCTTTGGCGATCCCGACGCTCTGTATCATCGAATTTTTAGGCCGTCCCTTCTCAAAAGAGCAATGTCCTGATCCCCTTTATCTCCTCTCCTAACGGCTTGAATGGCCGTAGGGAGAAAGATAAAAACCCCCTGATTGGGGCGGAGCATAGTGCTTTCGGTGCCCCGCTCCGCGCCCAAAACCTCCTGAGGAAACCAACGGTGTAACTCCTCCCCCAAAAGCGTTAGGATGGTTGGGTTCTGGCTTGGAAGCGCTGGCCGAATGCAAGGAGAACTGGGCCTATGCTAAGCAGGAGGAAGAGGAGCAGCCATGGCCCAAGGCTCTCGATCACGGATCGCCAGGGCGGCTGTGGCTGGAGCGCAGCTTCTGCCTCGCTTTCCAGGCGGGCCAGAGAGCGTCCCAGGACCCGGCGCACGCCGTTCTCACAGGAGATGCCTCCTGCGTAAGCCTCCAGCAATCGCCGAAGACCTCCGATCCCCTCTCGCTCCTGGATATAGCGAACCGCCGCCCAGGAAAGGGCATAAGCCTGAGGGGCCCGCAAAGGATCTGTGGGGAAATCCCCGCACAAGCTTGCTAAGGAAACCCCTTCCAGGCGGGGCTCCTGAAGAGCGCGCAACAGGGCGGGATCGGGCCAGCCCTCATTGACCAGTGCCCAACCTTCCTCCAGCCATGCGGGCAATGACTGCCCCCCCGCCAGATCCTCCAGGATCACATGGGTAAGCTCATGGGGGACCAGACGGCGAAGGGTTTCCAGGCCGGCTCCATCCGCGGAGGCGATCAGAATCACCGCTCGCCAGCGGGGGCGAACCTCCCCACCCATCTCAAGGCCGGCCAGTCGAAATGCCGCCCGGGCCAGTTCGCGATCCGTATACCAGAATAACTCGATGGGCTCCGCCGTTCGATAGCCCAGAGGCCTGCCGATTCGATCCAGGCTCTGACGGGCCAACTCCAGCACTGACTGGGCCAGCCCGGGATCGCCGGCATGCCAGTAGAGGCGAAGAGGGCCTGCGACGAGCATACGCCACGCCACCCGGTTGTCCAGATACCGAATGGTTCGCCGCTCCGTTGACCACCAGTTCCCGTCGCGATCCTGAACTTCCCACCAGAACGTGAGGGGCGCAAAGGGCGGCAGGGGATCCCGGCGCAGGTCCCGTTCGTAAGTAATTTGAGATGGAGCCTGCGATCCCGGAACCACACGCACCCGTTGAGGGATCTCCATATCAGGGAGGGTGTAATAAAGAATCGCTTCGACGATGGGGAGAGTGCCCTCCATTTCCAGGATAAAGCGCATGCGCTGGCCGAAGGTGTAATCGAGCTCCATCCGGGCCGGGATCAGGGGGGTCTGAACCTCAAGAGGAAAGATTGTTAGAAGACCCAGAACCCCCATCGCTATCCATCCAGGCGATCTGGAGGCAAGCCGCCTGAACTTTGTGAGGGAAGCAGGAGCGCCTCCCCTTCCCACTTCCATCATCCAAATTCCCGACCTTAAAATTAGGCGAAGCATCATCCCCTTAACCAGGCGATCCATAAGCTGAGGGTAAGCGGGCTGAACAGGGTGGAGAGGAAGATAATTCCCGCAATGGTGCGGGGGTAAACGCCGAACTCCAACGCCATCACCACGTTAGAGATCGCGGCGGGCATTGCACTCTCCAGCAACCCGGCCTGTCGGGCAGGCCCTTCCAGCCCCCAGATATGCGCCAGGGGGATGGCCACCAGTGGAATCACGGCCAGACGCAGGAGAGCCCCCACACCCATCAAGAACCATCGATCTTCCAGCTGAATATGAGCCAGCTCCAGACCGAGCACCATCAGGAGGACCGGGATGGCACCCCGGCTGAGAAGGGCAATCCCGGCTTCGATAGGCTCCGGGGGCGCCCATCCGCTGAGGCGCACCAGGGCGGCCAGCAACGCAGCATAAAAACTGGGAAGGATCAGCATGGATCTCCACCCGGCCCGGCCCCCCGTGTGCACGGCCATCAGCACGCCCAATGTGTTTAAAAGAATGTTATTGGTCATGAAATACAGCACCGCCCGGGCGAGGGCGGCTTCGCCGAAGGCGCGCTGGACCACTCCCAGCCCGTAGCTTCCCGCATTCACAAACATGGCGGTCAACATCAGGGCCGTTCGCTCTGATGCAGAAAGCCCTAGGGCGAGGCTGAGGAGAAGGCCGAGGCTGCCGGCGATCAGGGGGATGGAAATCGAGAATCCCAAGAAACGTGCCAGTTCCCCCCCGGTGATGTCCGAGTGAGTGAGAGAGATGTAGACCAGGGCAGGGTTAAGAATGTAAAAAGAAACGCGTGCCAGGGGATGTGGAGGAATGCCCAACCAACGTCCCGCCAGCCAGCCCGTTACGATTGCCAGGAGGACCGGCGTAAGATCGTGAAAAAGAATCTCAGGAATGAAGCGAAGGATCACTCGGGAATGCTCCTGCCATCAGCGCCGGCTGCGCCACCCGCGATCTCGATCTTCCTCCTCCTCATCCTCTTCCTCTTCTTCTTCCTCTAAGCCTTCTAATCCCAACTTCTCCTTCTCCCACCATGCCATCCAGTCTTCTGCTTCCTCCTCCTCAGCCTCCAGATCCATCTCCAAGAGGGGCATGAAAGTCTCCGTGCCTTCCAGCAACTCCAGTTCCTCCAGCGCCTCATCGGCGAGCGTTGCCAGATCTTCATCCTCCCCCTGAGCGATTTCCGTGAGGATCTCGCGAGCCCGTGGGCCTCCGATTTCCCCCAGCGCCCAAATCGCCGCCTCCTGGATTTCCACATCCCCTTCCTCAATCAGCCGTTCCAGGATCGGAACTGCTTCCTTGATCCCAATCTCTCCGGAGGCGACGACGGCCTCATAGCGGATCGCCGGGTTAGCGCTGCGCAGCGCTTCCATCACGTAAGGCGCCCAGCGGGCTTCGCCCGTTCGTCCCATCGCGAAGAGGGCGCTGATCCTCATCCGTTCATCGGGATCAGCATAGGCCCGCTCGATCATCAGCGGGAGGTCCGGCTCCAAGGTGTTCCCCAGGGCCTCCAGTGCACGTCGCCGCACCTCCAGAGGTTCTTCATAGTTATAGAAGGCCTGACGCAGTGCGTCAATGGCTGGTTGCACGGCGGAGAGCGGGATCTGTTCCACAATGCAGGCGTTATAGAAATAACGCCCCAGGCCGATCGCCGCGCGGGCGCGAACCTCTGTTGCGGGGTCCTTCTCGAAAAGCTCGAAGAGCCGGCGCATCAGTTGAAGATCCTGATCTTCATACCACAACCCATCGATGGCCATCGCCCGTACTTCGAAATCTGGATCGCTCAAGGCCATGCGGAAGATGCGACCGAAGTCCACCTCCATATTTTCTTCACTGAGATCCACCAGGTGGCTCATGATCGCCCGACGCCGCGCCGTCGATAGTGTGAGCCAGACCTGAGCGACCTGGGCCAATTCCTCATCGCTCAAATCGGAAAGCCAATGCAGACGAGTGATCGAAAGCGGGGTCTTCTCATCCTTTAGATGAGCCAGCAGGGCTTCCACCGACGGCATCTGGATCCTCCTCCCCATCTCGGTAATCAGCTCCCCAGTCGGGCCCTTTGCCTGCTTCTTGTCCCTTTCATTTTAACGCAATCTTTCGAGAGGGCGATGTCATTCCATAATAACAGGGCTTTTCAATGATCTTACTCGACTTACACCGTTGGCCTCGGCCCAGGAGAATGGAGGGGCCCCTCCCCCCTTCATCCTCCCTCCCCGCAGCCGAAAGCCTGCGGGGAGGGAGGATCCTATTGATTTAGGAGTTACGCAGTTGGTTTTCTCCTGGGGGTTTTGGGGGGAGTCGCGCGCCGAAGGCGC
>JAUQQB010000041.1 GCA_030550075.1 Chloroflexota bacterium
ACGGCCCTCAGGGGCCGTGGGGAGGGGGGATTCAGGGGGGTGGGGCTATGGGCCTTCCCAATCCTATAGCCTCAAAACAAATCTGGATGGAGCACCAGGCCGATTTCCAGCCCCCGAAGGGGGCTTTCGCAAATTCAGCCCGGCGCTTGAGCGCCGGGCTTAAGTGTATACTGAAAACAGTTCGCCGGAGGGAGATTGAGGATGGAAGATCTCACGCCCATCCGCCGCCAGTACCTCGAGCTCAAACGACAATACCCGGATGCCATTCTCTTCTTCCGGCTGGGCGATTTCTATGAGGCCTTCGATGAAGATGCGGAAGTGGTGGCCCGGGAACTCGATCTCATACTCACCTCCCGGCCCATCGGGAAGGGACAGCGGGCCCCGATGGCGGGCATCCCGTATCACGCGGTGGAACCTTATCTGGCCCGTCTGGTGGAGAGAGGCTACCGGGTGGCGATTGCGGAACAGGTCGGCGAGCCCGTGAACGGCCTGATGCCCCGCCGCGTGATACGGGTGGTGACCCCCGGAACCGCCCTGGAGCCCACCCTGTTAGACGAGCGGAAGCCGAACTATCTGGCGGCGTGGATCGAGACGGAAGAAGGAGTTGGTCTGGCCTATTGTGAAGCCAGCACCGGGCATTTCGCTGCGACTCAGTGGACGGGTCCGGAGGCCCGACGGGAAGCAGAAGCGGAGCTCTTGCGAATTGCCCCTCGAGAATGTCTCTACCCCGTTGCTCCGGGAGAGCCTTCCGCGCCGCCGGTTCTCGCTGAAGAGGGCTTTCCCATTCATTTCACCCCATTTCCCCTCTATC
This sequence comes from Chloroflexota bacterium, assembly GCA_030550075.1. GTDB lineage: Bacteria > Chloroflexota > Anaerolineae > Thermoflexales > Thermoflexaceae > Thermoflexus. The sequence goes on from JAUQQB010000041.1 coordinate 812, forward strand.
GTTTTGAACCCGGAGCCGCTCGCACAGCCCTCCAGGAGCATTTTCAGGTGGTCTCATTGCACGCCTTTGGCCTGGAGGATCAACCGCTGGCGCTACGGGCCGCCGGGGCCATCGTTCAATATCTACGGGAAACCCGGCCGGAGGCCCTCTCGATCTTCACATCGCTGGAAACTTATACCACCGCCGGATACATGAGCCTGGATCCGGCGACTCGTCGCCATCTTGAGTTAACCGGGAGCATCGCGGGGGACGCCCGGAAAGGGTCCCTGCTCGCTGTGCTGGATTTCACCCGCACGCCCATGGGGGGGCGGCTGTTGCGCGCCTGGATCTCTCAACCGTTGCGCGATCGGTCGGCCATCGAGGCCCGGCTGGATCAGGTGGAATCGTTCGTGGAAGATCCCATCGCCCGGGAGCGGCTGGCGGAGCGGCTGCGAGGGTTTCCGGATCTGGAACGGCTGGCCGGGCGGGCCCGCAGCGGCCTGGCCTCCCCCCGGGATCTGGCTGCGTTGCGCCGGGCTTTAGGGGTCGTGCCGGAGATTCAAGCGCTCCTCTACCGGATGGAAGGACCGCAGGCGGAGGCCATCCGGCCGCTGGCCGCTCGCCTGGATCCGATCCCCGAGTTGCTGGATCTGCTCACTCGGGCCCTGGTGGAAGATCCTCCCGCCACCCTGCAGGAAGGGGGAGCGATCCGGCCCGGTTTCTCCGAGGAGCTGGACCGCTGGCGGGCGATGGCGAAGGAAGCACAGGCCTGGCTGGCGGATCTGGAGCAGCGAGAGCGGGAGCGAACCGGCATTCGCACATTGAAGGTGGGTTACAACAAGGTCTTCGGATATTACATCGAGGTCTCGAAGGCAGCGGCGCGGCAAGTGCCTTCCGATTACATCCGAAAGCAGACGCTGGTCAACGCGGAGCGATTCATCACTCCGGAGTTGAAGGAATATGAAACCCTGGTCCTGAACGCGGAGGCCCGTCAGGCCGAGCTGGAGGCGGAGCTGTTCCGGGAGCTCTGTCGTCAGGTTGGGGAAGCAGCGCCCCGGTTGCGGGAGATGGCCGGAGCGATCGCACACCTGGATGTGGTCGTCGCGCTGGCGGAGGCGGCAGCTCGCTATCGGTATGTGCGCCCGGAGCTGGTGGAGGAGGACATCCTGGAGATCCGGGGCGGGCGGCATCCGGTGGTGGAGCAGGCCCTGGCCGGCCGGTTTGTTCCGAATGATGTCCTGCTGGATGAGGAAGGGCGCCTCCTGATCCTGACCGGCCCGAACATGGCGGGGAAGAGCACCCTGTTGCGTCAGGTCGCCCTCATCGTGCTGATGGCGCAGATGGGCTCCTTTGTCCCCGCGGACCGGGTCCGGTTGCGGCCGGTGGATCGCATCTTCACCCGCATCGGTGCCCACGATGAGCTGGCGGCGGGTCGTTCCACGTTCATGGTCGAAATGAGCGAGACCGCCTATATCCTGCATCAGGCGACCGTGGAGAGCCTCGTGGTGCTGGATGAGATCGGGCGAGGAACCAGCACCTATGATGGCCTGGCCATCGCCTGGGCGGTGGCGGAATATTTACACAACCATCCGAAGCGGCGGCCGAAGGTGCTGTTTGCCACCCATTACCACGAGCTGACCGCCCTGGCGGCGTATCTGCCGCGGGTCCGCAATGCCCACATGGCCGTGGCGGAGGTCGAGGGGCGGATCGTCTTTCTATATCAGGTTCGGCCGGGCGGCGCGGATCGAAGCTATGGGATCCATGTGGCGGAACTGGCCGGGCTGCCCCGGCCGGTCATCCGGCGGGCGCGGGAGCTGCTCAACCGGCTGGAGCGCGGCGAGCCTGCCGTGCGGCCCAAAGCCCCTCCTCCAGCCGCGCCGTTGCCCCTCTTTGCGGAGCATCCGGTCGTTCATGCCCTTCGCCATCTGGATCCGGAGTCCCTTTCCCCCCTGGAGGCGCTTCACAAGCTGTATGAGCTGAAGGGATTGATCGAGAAGGCATCCGCCTCATCCGGTTAGGAACAGTTCCTTGTGATGCTATCTGCCCAGTTGCTGCCGCGCTGGCTGAGGGAGATCTACTCGGATTCGGAGCAGGAACAGCTGATCCTGGGCTTCCTCATCGGCGCTGGCCGTGGATGAAGTGGAGATTTGAGATGGAAAAGAGGTCCCTATCGAAATCGCCGTTTATCTCAGCAACTCGGCCGGGATCTTTCAGGTTCAGGAAATCCTGGCCCGCAAAGTGATGGTGACCCCTCTGAGAGACCAGGTGCGGATCGTGGTATCCGCCCGATCCGAGACCCCGCTGGCGGATCAGCGTATCATTCAGAAAGTGGTGTTTGAGAACGGACACTTTCAGGTGGCCCAGGATGGGTGATGGAGCTCAGGAAGGCTCCCCAGGGCGGTCTCACAGAGATGATCATAATGGGATGCCCACGCCGACCAGGTCCATGCGGAGAGCGCTTGGCGGATCTCCGATGGATCTTGTGGGGGACCCCACAGGAGCACCCTTAGTCGTTCGCCGAGATCTTCTGGGCTCTCGTAGGCGCATGGAGGCCGAAGCGCCTCGGGAAGGGCATCCTGGAGCCCGGACCCGGCCGGGGCCAGCGGCCATAGGCCCTCAAAGGCCAGGCGCATCAGATGAATGGGGGAGTGCAGTCGAATGCTTCCTTCCACAACCACTCGAGCGGCAGACGCCCAGCGTCGGGTTTCGGGGGCTTCCGGGCTCAGGATCCCCAGGATGTGAGCGCGGAGGCGGGGAGGAAGCCGCTGTATGCGAGCCGCCTCGATTTCAGGGCGCTCGCTCAGGAGCAGCAGCCGGAAGCTTCGTGAATGGGAGGCCAGGCGATTCATAGTGGCGATTAAGAGGGAGATTTCTTCCGCCGCGCCTCGTAGAATCCAGAGCGCCAGCGGTTCACGGAAAGATGGGGCTTCCGAGGTGGAGGGGAGGGGCTCAAAGCCTGGGGGCAACACGACCGCGTGGTTTCCAACCTGGAGGGCGAGTTCGGGCTCATATTGCGAAAGAACATGGAGGAAACGCTGGCGCTGGCCCTCGCCATGGAATAAACAGCGCTGGATGGTTCGGGCCGTGCGGATCTCGGTGGTGATCTCTTCCGATGTGGAAGTTTCGATGCAGGCCATCGCGCTGATATGCCAGTAGATCCAGAGAGGAATCCCTGTCAGCAGATCTGCGGTCTCCTCGACAAAGGTCGAGCCATCCAGGCCATCGGTCAGAAGGACGAAATCGGGCCGCCCGGCAGGCTGACGGGAGGGATCTCGAATGGCAGAGCCTGTGAGATGGCGCCGGATTCGTCGGGCTAGCTGCCTCGCCCGCTCCTGAGCGATGGGAAGAGAAATCCTGGAGGACATCCCGGGCGAGGGAGGAAGGGTAAACGCGAGAATTTGATGACGGCTGTGGCGGGTCCAGCCCTCGATCCACAATCGGCGTTCGGCGGTCAGCCAGGGATCCAGGATCCAGATCTTCATGCGCTATAACCAACCAGGAGACCCTGAGCACGGGCGGAACTGTCAAAGGTGATCCTGCCCGCGCTCCAGTCACCTTGATCTCAACTCAGACGCATGCTATAATCGCCACGTGTTTGTGATACTTGCAACAAGGGGGGCAGGCTGTGCTTCAAGGGTATATGGTGGTCGGCCTGTATCTTCTCATGTCCTTCGCCCTGTTGGGGGCCATGTTACTCCTCTGGTGGCTGCTGCGTCCAAAGAAGCCGAATCCTCTCAAGTTCGAAACCTATGAGTGCGGTGTTCAAACCGTTGGGGATGCCTGGGTTCAATTCCGTGCTCAATACTATATTTTCGCCCTGATCTTCGTGTTGTTCGATGTGGAAGCGGTTTTCCTCTTCCCATGGGCAGTCGCCTATAATCAATTGGGCTTATATGCCATTATCGAGATGGCTCTGTTTCTCCTTTTGCTTCTGGGAGGGTTGCTATACGCTTGGCGAAAGGGCGCGCTGGAATGGGTGTGACCCAGAATGGTTTTAGGGTTTAGGGTGCTGAGCCGAGGGCCTTCAGCCCCCGGCCCAGCACCCTAAAGATCTTTTTTCTCCCTATTTTCCCTGCACCCCTGGAGCCGCAGGGTGGGAGGGAAAGTCCATCCCCCGGATGAGGTCGAATATGGCGCAGATCTATGATTTCATCTACAATCTGCTTCCGTATCTTGGAACCTGGTTGCGTGGCCTGCTTCAAAGCTTGGGGCTTCCGGAGTGGGCGATCCTCTTAACAATTGGACTGATCAAGGCCTTCCTTCTGGCCAACTTTGGCCTCATTGGGTTCGCCATCCTGACGTATGTCGAGCGCAAGATTGTGGCCCGCTTTCAGGACCGCCTGGGCCCCAATGTGGCAGGCCCCTATGGAATCCTGCAGCCGGTGGCGGATGGGATCAAGCTGTTGACTAAAGAAGATACAATGCCGGCGGGGGCGGATCGATGGGTCTATAACTTGGCACCGCTGATCATTGCCACATGCGCCCTGGCGCCACTGGTGGTGGTCCCCTTTGGACCAGGAGCCATCGGAGCGGACCTCAATATCGGTGTGCTTTACGCCCTGGCGGTAGGGGCGGGAGCGCTGGTGGGCGTGTTGATGGCGGGGTGGGGTAGCAACAATAAATACGCACTGCTGGGCGCCTTCCGGGCGGTGGCCCAGCTGATCAGTTACGAGATCCCCTCGGTGCTCAGCGTCGTCGTGGTCGTGATGGTCGCGGGGACCATGTCCACGGTAGGGATTGTGCTCGCCCAGGATGTCCCCTATCTGTTTGTGCTTCCCCTGGCCGCCCTGGTCTTCCTGATGTCTGGGGTGGCGGAGGTGGGGCGCACCCCCTTCGACCTCCTGGAAGCGGAGTCCGAGATCGTGGCGGGTTTCCACATCGAATACAGCGGCATGAAATTCGCCCTTGTCTTCCTGGGCGAATTCGTCCATGCGCTGGTGGTGTCCGCGCTCTTTGCCGTTCTCTTCCTGGGCGGGTGGCGCGGGCCCTGGTTGCCGCCGTATCTGTGGACACTGATCAAGATGAGCATCGGGATCTTCCTGTTCTTCTGGTTGCGGGCGACACTTCCTCGGATTCGGGTCGATCAAATGCTGAACCTGAACTGGAAGTTCCTGACCCCGTTAATGATTCTCAATTTGATCGGAGTGGCTCTGGTGGATAAAGGCCTGCGGGCGGCCGGGGTGACCAGCGGGCTCTGGGCGGCCGGCATGTTCGTCTTCAATATGGCGATGCTGATCGGTGCCCTGGCCATTCCGGGCTATCTGGGGCATCGGGCGCGAATGGCAGCCATGGCCCCGGCCTCCGAAGAGGAGCTGGAGGCGCTGGAAGCGGCGGCGGCCCATTAATTGTTCCAGTTACGCCATTGACTGTCTTCTGCGGGTTTTGCGGGCGGGCCTGGGCGCTGAGGGCGATCAGGCCCGCCCTCCAAAACAAGCCTCGCCTCCTCCTACGGCCCTTTGGTCCGTGGGAAGGGAGATCGGGCGAGCGGAGCAACGCCTCATCTTATTCAGCAACCAGTCTAAAAATCGCGAAGGAGCGCGCGGACGATGACCCTGATCCAGGCCGTTTTCGCTCTGTTGGCCATCCTGACCCTGGGAGCAGGGTTGCTGACGGTTCTCAGCCGTCATCTCTTCCATGCGGTTCTTTATCTGATCCTCTCCCTGCTTGGGGTGGCGGGCCTCTTTGTCCTGCTGGAGGCGGAATTCCTGGCCGGGGTCCAGGTTCTGATCTATATCGGGGCGATTTCTATTCTCATCATTTTCGCGGTGATGCTCACCCGGGGGATGGCCCGCAACCCAGGTCCCCCCTTGAACAATCAGAGCCTGGCGGCTGCGGTGATCGCCGGGCTCTTTTTTGTCCTCCTGGCTCCGGTCATCGCGGGTTTCCCATGGCCCCAGACAACCCAGGGAGTCCCCGCTGACACCATTGAAGCTCTGGGCCGTTCCCTGGTGGATCCGAACCAGTTCGCCCTGCCTTTTGAGCTGGCCTCGGTGATGATCCTGGCAGCGTTGATCGGGGCGATCTTCATTGCTCGGGAGAAGCGTTAGTCTTCCGGCTGACCTCGCGCTCTGGACGAACTGGTCGGGTCCTTTAAGATCTCGTATCCATCGGGAGGTCCTGGATGGTTTCCCTATCCTGGTATCTGCTGGTGGCTGCTGCCTTGTTTTGCATTGGCGTTTATGGGGTGCTGGCCCGACGCAATGCGATCGCTATCCTGATGGCGATCGAGCTGATGTTAAACGCGGTGAACCTGAGTCTGGTGGCGTTCTGGCGGTATCTCCATCCCGCCGTGACTACCGGCCAGGTCTTCGCCCTTTTTGTGCTGGTTGTCGCGGCGGCGGAGGCGGCCGCTGGTCTGGCGCTGATCATCAGCATTTATCGGAATCGCGAGACGGTCGATGTGGAGAACATCGATCTCCTGAAAGGCTAATCCTTCGAGGTGGAGACGGATGGAGACCCAGGGAACGATCCTGCCGTTGCTGGTCGCTCTGATCCCCTGGCCGCCCTTTATCGCCTTCGGCCTGATTGCGCTGTTTACAAATCGCTGGAAGCGCCTCAGCCATACCCTCGCCATCCTCTCGGTGGCGATCTCCTTCGTGCTCTCCCAGATCGTGTTCTGGACCGCCATTCGCACGGAGCATCTGGGGGAGCATCCGATCGCCATCCGGATCCCCTGGCTCCCGGTCGGCCCCCGCCCATTGGAGTTTGGGGTGCTGGTGGACCCGCTGGGGGCGGTGACGCTGTTCATGGTACCTCTGGTGTCGTTGATGATTTTCATTTACAGCGTGGGCTATATGGCAGGGGATCCCCACTACAGCCGCTTCTTCGCGCTCCTCTCCCTCTTCGAGGCGGCGATGCTGCTCCTGGTGGTGGCCGACAACCTCCTGATGCTGTTCATTGGCTGGGAGGTGATGGGCTTCTGCTCTTACGCCCTCATCGGCTTCTGGTATCGAAAGCCATCGGCCTACCGCGCCGCTGTGAAGGCGTTCATGACCACTCGGGTGGGCGATGTGCTGATGCTCCTGGGCATCGCCTACCTTTATGCTCAAACCGGAACGTTGAATTTCCATGACATCCTGCGTAACCCGGAGACGCTGAAGACGCTGGCGGAAACGCCTTCCTATGTGGCAGGTCTCTCGGTGGCTGCCCTGGCCTCGTTGCTGCTTTTCGCCGGGACGGTAGGGAAGAGCGCGCAGTTTCCGCTCCATGTGTGGTTGCCGGATGCGATGGAAGGCCCTACCCCGGTCAGCGCGATGATCCACGCCGCCACGATGGTTTCAGCCGGCGTCTACACGACCATCCGGATGTTTCCTCTGCTCCAGGCGGGTCAACTTGGCCTGGGCGGGGAGACCGCTTTCTGGGTGGTGGCGCTCATTGGCGCCTTCACGGCTTTTATGGCGGCCACGATGGGGGTGGCCCAGAACGACATCAAGCGAGTGCTGGCATATTCGACCATTTCTCAGTTGGGCTACATGCTGGCGGCAGTGGGCATCGGCGCCTATGTGGCCGCGGCGTTCCATCTGATCACCCACGCTTTCTTTAAAGCCCTGCTCTTCCTGGGCTCTGGTTCGGTGATCCACGCCGTTGAGCATGGGCATCATCACGCCGGTCATGGGCATGGCCACGGGGAGCCCTTCGATCCCAACGATATGTTCAACATGGGCGGCTTGGCCCGACGCATGCCGGTGACCTTCTGGACCTTCGTGGCGGGTGGGCTGGCCCTGGCGGGCTTCCCGCTGATCACCGCCGGGTTCTGGAGCAAGGATGAGATCCTGGGGGAGGCGTTCCACGGCGCCTTTGAGAAAGGGGAGCTGTTGCCGTTGCTGGTCTTCCTGTTGCTGGCAACGGCGGCCATCCTGACCGGTTTTTACACGATGCGCCAGATCGCTCTGACGTTCCTTGGGGAGCCTCGCACGGCTGCGGCGGCCCATGCGGAGGAGAGCCCGGGCTCCATGATCTTCCCACTGGTCTTCCTGGCTTTCTTTGCCGTCTTCGGCGGTTTTGTCGGAGTGCCGGAGGGATTCCCGGTGCTGGCGGCGCTAACTCGAGGTAACTGGTTCCATGAGTTCGTTGGGGGGACTTTGCTGGAGCATCCGGAGGCGTTGCCCTTCAATCCTGTGCCTGTTGTGCTCTCCTCCCTGATCGCGCTGACCGGGCTTTTCCTGGGCTGGGCGGTTTACGCCCGTCGCCCGCTGGCCGTCGGCGAACCCGACCCGCTGATCCGCCTCGGGCCCATCTACACCTTCCTTAAAAACCGCTGGTATATCGACGACTTCTATCAGATTATGTTCGTCCGTCCAACGCTGTGGCTGGCCGAGCGCGCGGTGGCTTTCTTCATGGATCGCGTGCTCATCGATGGCCTCCTTCATGGGATTGCCGATGCGGTCTGGTCGATGGGGAGTGCTCTTCGCCTCTTCGATCGGGTGGTCGTTAACGGCATCGGCGATGGGATCGGGGAGGCGGTGAAGGCCGCTGGCCGTGAACTGCGCACCCTGCAGACCGGTCTGGTCCAGAACTACCTGCTGGTAGTGGTCCTGGGCGTCCTGGGTTTTATCGTGCTCTACACGGTGGCGCCCATGTTGCGGGGGTTCTGATTCGTTTGACCGTGACCCCGGAAGCGAAAGCAGTAAGCTTTCATCCCGAACCATCTAACTGAGGGAAGTGAGCGATGACGCTTTTCGGGTATCCGATCCCGATTCTCACCCTGATCACGCTTACCCCCTTGCTGGGCGCGGGGATCATCGCCCTGACCCCGCGGGATAGCGTTCGTCTGCATCGGGGGCTGGCTCTCTTCTTCAGCCTGATCCCCCTCGCCCTTTCCGCATGGCTCTGGCTGAACTTCGCCCCCAGCCGCCCCGGCTTCCAGTTTGTGGAGCGGGCGATGTGGTTCCCACAGGTCAACGCCAGTTACTACCTGGGGGTTGACGGCCTGAGCATCATGCTGATTTTCCTGACGGCTCTGCTCACCCCTCTGGGGGTTCTGATCTCATTCAATATCACGGAGGATCCGCGGACCTACTTTGCGCTCTTCCTGGCTCTGGAGACCGGGATCCTGGGGGTCTTTGTCAGCCTGGACCTCCTGTTGTTCTTCCTGTTCTGGGAGCTGGGGCTGGTGCCTATGTATTTCCTGATCAACAACTGGGGGGCGCCGGAGCGACGGCATTACGCGGCCCTGAAGTTCATCCTTTACACGATGGCGGGCTCCCTCGGTCTTCTCCTGGGCATCCAGTTGATCTGGGCCGCTCTGGGAGGTGTTCAGGGAGGGACCTTCGATCTGCTGGAGGTCAGCCGGCGCTGGCCAGCCCTCCAGGGCAGCCTGGCAGGGGTTCCAATGGGGGTGGTGAAGGCCATCGTCTTCTGGGCCTTCGTCATCGCCTTCGCCATTAAGGTCCCGGTGTGGCCCTTCCATACCTGGTTGCCGGATGCCCACACAGAGGCCCCGACGGCGGGTTCCATGATCCTGGCTGGGATCCTGTTGAAGCTGGGCGCCTATGGTTTCCTGCGCATCGTTTTCCCGCTCTTTCCTGCGGAATCCACTCGTTTCGCAATGGCGCTGGCCCTTCTCGCAACGGCGGCCATCGTCTTCGGCGCCTACGCCGCGCTGGGTCAGCGGGACTTCAAGCGACTGGTGGCTTACTCCTCGGTGAACCATATGGGCTTTGTGGTGTTGGGGATCGCCGTGGCGGGCTATGCCCTGGGCAACCCGGCGATCCGGGATTATGCGCTGATCGCGGTGAATGGGGCCGCTCTGCAACTGTTTGCCCACGGGCTCTCCTCGGCGGCGATGTTTGCCCTGGTGGGAGTGGTTTATGATCGGACCCATACGCGGGATCTGGAGGCTTACGGTGGGCTGTGGACTCGAATGCCCATATACGGGGGGATTCTGATCTACTGCGCGATGGCTTCGGTGGGCCTGCCGGGCCTGGCCGGGTTTGTGGCCGAGTATATGGTGGTCCAGGGCTCCTGGCCGGTGTTCACTGCTTTGACGGCCGTCGCGATGCTGGGGCTCCTGATCACCGGGGCCTTCATTATGAAGGCGATCCAGAAAGTGCTCCATGGGCCGCTGAACCCTCGCTGGGCGCGTCTCCCTGAAATCAACGCCCGGGAAGTCCTGGCGCTGGCGCCTTTGATGTTTTTCATGCTGTTCACCGGCCTGTGGCCAGCCTGGATCGTGCCGACGTTGAACGCAGCGCTAATGCAATTATTCGGATAGACGCGCTTACGCGCCAAGTCTGATGAAGGAGGAGCGGGCGCCGAAAGGTGCGTCGATGGCGCGCCGCTTTGAGCTTCGATCTTGTCTCAGGAGTGTGAGGGATGACGATCCCATCGGTGCCAATCCCGATTCTCAGCTTCATCGTGTTCACGCCCCTGATCGGGGCCTTGCTCCTGTTGCTCATCCCGCGCTATCAGAAAGAAGCGGCGCGGGTGTTCGCGGCCACGGTCTCCGGCTTCACCCTGTTGCTGGCCCTCTGGGCATTTCTGTCCTACGACCGGACAGCCGGAGGCTATCAGTTTGTGGAGCGGGTCTCGTGGCTTCCTCAGTTGGGCATCCATTACTATGTCGGTGTGGATGGGGTGAGCCTTCCCCTGGTGCTGCTCTCCGCCCTTGTGCTCTTCACCGGGGTGCTGGTGTCCTGGAACATCGAGGATCGCCCCCATGAGCTGTTTGCCTTTATGCTGCTCCTGGCCAGTGGCATCATGGGGGTCTTTGTCGCGCGGAACCTGGTGCTGTTGTTCTTCTTCTATGAGATTGCGATTTTCCCCAAGTATTTCCTGATCGCCATCTGGGGCTCCACCCGCAAAGAATACGCAGCGATGAAGCTGGTCCTCTACACCCTGGTGGGCTCCATCATCGCCCTGGTGGGCGCTTTAGCCCTCTATTTTGTCTCCCCAATCCGGACTTTCGATATGGACGTGCTTCGGGAACTGGCTGCCCGGGGGACCTTCGCCCGGACCGTGGAAGTGTTTGGGCAGGCGGTGCGCTTCGATTACCTCTGGTTCCTCCCGGTTTTCCTGGGTTTCGCCGTGACCGCGGGCCTGTGGCCGTTTCACAACTGGGTGCCGGATGGCCACTCGGCGGCGCCGACGGCGGGTTCCATGTTCCTGGCCGGGGTGGTGATGAAGGTCGGTGCCTACAGCGCGTTGCGGGTGGGGATCGAGCTGATGCCGGGGGGAGCGGTTTACTGGCTGCCGGTGGTGGTCTTTTTAGCGGTCGTCGCTGCCCTCTATTCCGCCGCGATCTCGCTGGTGCAGGAGGATCTCAAATACGTGATCGCCTTCTCCAGCATCGGCCACATGGCCTTTGTGACCATTGGGTTCGCGGCGATGAACGTGACCGGGCTGACCGGCGCGGTGCTCCAGATGTTCTCCCATGGGGCGATGGCGGCGATTCTGTTCGCGGTGGTGGGGATGGTCTACGATCAGGCCCACACCCGTTACCTCGCCCACCTGGGGGGGTTCGCCCGGGCGATGCCGATGGCGACCCTTGGATTCATCCTGGGCGGCTTGGTCGCCATGGGAATGCCGGGTTTCTCCGGGTTTGTGGCAGAGTTCCAGGTCTTCGCGGGGATCTGGGCCGCGCGGGATACAGCTTGGTGGTATCCCTGGGTGGCGATCCTGGCCGCGCCCAGCATTGCGCTGTCAGCGGCTTACATCCTGCGGGCGCTTCAGGCGACATTCTTTGGGGAGCTGAATCGGGAGCGATATCCACACGTGGGGGATGTCACCGCCCTGGATAAGGTTGCCATCATCACCCTGGCGGTGTGGTTCGTTCTGATCGGTGTGTTCCCGCGAATCATGACGGATATGATCCAGACTGGCGTGGAGCCTATCGTGGCCCTGCTGCAGGGGGCGATGGTTGCCTCCATCCGTTAAAGCTCTCCGGTAAATCCCAGACGGATTCGACATCGGCTTATGCGGAACAAGCCCCTCCACCTTCTCCCCCCTCCCCACAGTCCTCAGGGCTGCGGGGAGGGGGGAGTAAAGAGATTAGGGGGCTGGGCGGGCCGCTTC
>JAUQQB010000513.1 GCA_030550075.1 Chloroflexota bacterium
ACGCCTCTGGAAGCCGCCCAGGCGGTCGAGGAGGAGGCGCCGAGGCCGGCCAGCCAGCCCGCGCTCTTCCCGGAGCCCGTGGGGCCGGCGGTGATCCAGCCCCTCGTCGTGCCGCCCTTGCGGACGGAACATCTCCCCCGTCCGACGGAAGCCACGGTGGTCACGGATGAGGCCGGGCTAAGGGCGCTCCTCGAGGCGCTGGAGCGGGCGCCCCGGTTCGCCTTCGACGTGGAGACGGACGCCCTCTCCCCCATGTCCGCCGGCCTGGTCGGCCTTTCCTTTGCGGTGGAGGAGGGCCGCGGCTACTACGTTCCGGTGGGCCATCGGGACGGCTCGCCCCAGCTGCCCCTCGCCCGTGTCCTGGAGGCGCTGCGGCCGATCCTGAGCGATCCCGGACGCCCGAAGATCGGTCACCACGCCAAGTTCGATCTCCTGGTCTTAGCCCGCCACGGGGTGGAAGTGCAGGGCCTGGCCTTCGATACGATGGTCGCTGAATGGGTGCTGAACCCCGCCGCTTACGGGCTCAGCCTCAAGCACCTGGCCTGGCTCCGGCTGGGCGTGGAGATGACCACCATCGAGCAGCTGATCGGGAAGGGGAAGGGACAGCGCTCCTTCGCCGACGTCCCCGTCTCCGCCGCCGCGCCCTATGCCGCCGCCGATGCCGACCTTACCCTGCGCATCGCCCACGTCCAGGAGGAGGAGCTCCGACGGCAGGGGTTGTGGAACCTCTTCACGGAGATCGAGATCCCCCTGATCCCCGTGCTGGTCCGGATGGAGCTGGCCGGCATCCTCATCGACGTCCCGCTCCTCCAGCAGATGTCGAAGGAGTTCGAGCGACGGATCCAGATCCTGGCTCAGGAGATCTACCGCTGGGTGGGCTATGCCTTTAACCTGGATTCGCCCCGCCAGCTGTCGGACGCGCTGTTCGGGAAGCTGCAGTTGCCGACGGCCAACATCCCCCGGACCGGGACCGGGATGTATTCCACCTCCAGCGAGGTGCTGGAGGGCCTGCGGGGGGCGCATCCGGTGATTGATCTCCTCCTGGAATACCGGCAGCTGGCCAAGCTGAAGGGCACCTACGTGGACGCGCTGCCCCGAATGATCCACCCGGCCACCGGGCGGATCCACCCCATCTATCACCAGACGGGGACGGTGACCGGGCGGATCTCCGCCAGCGACCCCAACATCCAGAACATCCCCATCCGCACGGAGCTCGGCAAGCAGATCCGCCGGGCGTTCATCGCCCCGCCCGGCTCCGTGCTCCTCTCGGCGGATTACTCGCAGATCGAGTTGCGCATCCTGGCCCACATCACGAAGGATCCGGGGCTGATCGCGGCCTTCCAGGCGGGCGAGGACATCCATCGGGCCACGGCGGCGAAGGCCTTCGGGATCCCGCTGGATCAGGTGAGCGACGAGCAGCGGAATTTCGCCAAGCGGATCAACTACGGCCTGATCTACGGGATGAGCGCCCACGGCCTGGCCCAGCAATTAGGGATCTCCCGACGGGAGGCGGAGCGCTTCATCCAGCAATATTTCGCGGCCTTCCCGCGGGTGAAGGTCTATATCGAGGCCATCAAGGACCAGGTCGCCCGGCAGGGGTATGTGGAGACGCTCCTGGGGCGCCGCCGCTATTTCCCGGAGCTGATGCCGACGGGCCCGGACCAGGCTCCCCGGCGGCTCCCCGAGGCGGTCCGCCGGAAGGCGGAGCGCGAGGCCATCAACGCGCCGATCCAGGGCAGCGCCGCCGACCTGATCAAGCTGGCGATGATCCGGATCGACCGGGCCCTTCAGGAACAGGGCCTGCGGGCCCGGATGATCATGCAGGTCCACGACGAGCTGGTCTTCGAGGTGCCGGAGGAGGAGGTGGAGGTCGTCCGGGCCCTGGTGGAGGATCGGATGCGAAATGCCTACCCGCTGGCGGTGCCCCTGGAGGTCGAAATCCATATCGGGCCGCACTGGTCATGACGGTAATACTTTAGAGATGACCCCATAAGCCTGTTTGGGGCGATACGAGTCGGACTTCAGGCACAGAACTCCCTGTATCCGGTGTGGGGACCTGAAGATGGTCCATTCCATCCCTGTTGGGCGGCTGAAAGTGCCCCTTATTTTCAAGAGCGGATAAAAGGAAGGGGAATTTGAGAGAAAGCTCGTCAGGAGCCCTTTCGTTGCTCACCACACCCCTCCACCGGCCTGCCTCTGGTCCTCCGACACCAGCTTCCTCTCTACCCCTATGGAAGGCCGACTGCCGCTGATCCCCTGCTGCGGTCCCCCTAAAGCTGGGGAGGAGTTCTTTCAGACGTCAGGCAGCCTGACTGGCGCTCGTAGCGGACTTGACCTTCGGCTGCGCCGCCGAAGCGCAGTCCGCCAGTCCGTATCCTCAATACCTAATAGGACTTACGCAGTTCGTTTCCCTGGGGGCTTTGGGGGCGGAGCGGGGCGCCGAAGGCACCCCGCTCC
>JAUQQB010000514.1 GCA_030550075.1 Chloroflexota bacterium
AAGGCGCCCCACTCCGCCCCCAAAGCCCCCATGGGAAACGAATTGCGTAAGTCCTATAAAGGGGACTTTCTCGCTTCGAGGACAAACTGCGCTAAACTGAAAATGACCGTTCACCTGTGCCGCAAGTTCAACAGGGGAATTCACCCCACGGGTTGGCCAAGGAGGGAAGGGACCCCAAATGGAGCGTTTTCAGCTGGTTGCGCCTTTTGAGCCCACAGGGGATCAGCCCCAGGCTATCGAGAAGCTCATCGAGGGCCTGCGGAAGGGCTATCGCTATCAAACGTTGCTGGGGGCCACAGGAACCGGGAAGACCTTCACGATTGCCCATGTCATCGCCCGCATCCAGAAGCCCACGCTGGTCATCAGCCACAACAAGACCCTGGCCGCGCAGCTCTACGCGGAGTTCCGTGAGTTCTTCCCTCACAATGCAGTGGAATACTTCGTCAGCTATTACGACTATTATCAGCCGGAGGCGTACATCCCCCAGACCGATACCTACATTGAGAAAGAAACAAGCATTAATGAGGAGATCGAGCGTCTGCGCCTCGCGGCCACCCAGGCGCTGTTCACCCGGCGAGACGTGATCATCATCGCCTCGGTTTCCTGCATCTACGGCATCGGCAACCCTCACGATTGGGGTCAGGTGGTGATCCGCCTGCAGCGGGGCCAGGTCCGCCGTCGGGACAACCTGTTGCGCCACCTCGTGGATATCCAGTACACGCGCAACGATGTCGACTTCCGGCGGGGGACCTTCCGGGTGCGGGGAGATACGGTGGATATTTTTCCCGCTTACCAGGATACCGCGTTGCGGATCGAGTTCTGGGGGGATGAGATGGACCGCCTGGTGGAGTTCGATCCCCTCACGGGGGAGGTGCTTCGTTTTCATGAGGCGGTGGAAATCTACCCGGCTAAGCATTTCGTGACGCCGGAGGAGAAGCTGCGCCGGGCCCTCGAATCCATTGAGCGGGAGCTTCACGAGCGACTGGAGGAGCTACGAGCCCAGGGGAAGCTCCTGGAGGTGGAGCGCCTCCGCCAGCGGACCCTCTACGATCTGGAGATGCTCCGCGAGGTGGGCTACTGCCACGGCATTGAAAATTACTCCCGTCATCTGGACGGGCGAGCGCCTGGGGAGCCACCGTGGACCCTTCTGGACTACTTCCCAGACGATTTCCTGGTCGTGATTGATGAGTCCCACATGACAATCCCACAATTGCATGGAATGTATCATGGCGACCGTTCCCGGAAGCAAACGCTGGTGGAATACGGCTTCCGGCTCCCGTCCGCTCTGGATAACCGCCCGCTCACCTTTGAGGAATTCGAACAGCGGGTCCGCCAGGTGATCTTTATGTCCGCCACCCCCGGACCCTATGAGTTGGAGAAGTCCGAGCAGATCGCGGAGCAATTGATCCGTCCGACCGGCATTCTCGATCCGGTGGTGGAGGTGCGGCCGACCAAGGGCCAGATTGAGGATCTTATCAGCGAGATCCAGAAGCGCGTTGCCCGGGGCGAACGGGCGCTGGTCACCACCCTCACGAAACGCCTGGCGGAGGAGCTCTCCGATTACCTGAACGAAACGGGGATTCGTACCCATTATCTCCATGCCGACATCGAGACCCTCGAGCGGGTGGAGATCCTGCGGGATCTCCGGCTGGGGGTCTATGATGTGGTAGTAGGGATCAACCTGCTGCGGGAAGGCCTCGACCTCCCGGAGGTCTCGCTGGTGGCCGTGCTGGATGCAGATAAGGAGGGCTTCCTGCGGAGCGAAACCGCCCTGATCCAGACCATGGGACGGGCCGCTCGCCATGTGAACGGGACGGCCATTCTCTACGCGGATACGGTCACAGAGTCCATGCGCCGGGCGATCGAGGAGACCCACCGCCGCCGGGCGATCCAGGAGGCTTATAATCGGGCCCATGGGATTGAGCCGCGTTCGATTGTGAAGGCCGTGCGAGATCTCACGGATCGGGTTCGGGAGATGGTGGCGGAGGAAGCCGGGGCGCCCGGACGGCCGCCGGCGATGCCGAAGGATGAGCTCCAGCGCCTGATCCGCGCGCTGGAGAAGGAGATGAAGCGAGCCGCCCAGGCTCTGGAGTTTGAGAAAGCCGCCGCCCTGCGGGATCAGATTTTCGAGCTACGGGAGCAGCTCTGGATGATTGAGCTCGCGGAGACCCCGCCGGAGGCGCGGCTCCGCCGGCTGGTCGAGCTCGAGCGGATTGCAGAGGAAGAAGGGGAGGAAACCGCTCCTGCCCCGGCGAAACCAGAGCCTGCCCAGGGACGACGGCGCGGCGGGCATCGCCATGCACGGTGAGCCCTTCCGGTTTGGGGGCGCGCCGAAGTCGCATCTCCAAACCTATCGCCTCCGGCTTCATTTCATTAGGACTTACGCAGTTGATCTCTGTCCGGGAGGAGTTGAGGGGCCCCTCCCCCCTTTATCCCCCCTCCCCGCGGC